>CAZDWP010000044.1:0-7283 GCA_964508985.1 uncultured Herbinix sp.
ACAGTATGTCCGGTACCTTCAATGATATAGATGTACCGCCTACCTTAGTATCATTTGCAATAAATATGGCTACAACTAAGGATATAGTAACTACAGAGCTTAAGAACCCAGGTAATGTGCTTGTAAGGTTTAGACCAAGTAGGGATTCCTATGATATTCCTGTATATGAACATCTAAAAGCCATGTATGAGAATATCTATAAGCTTATGCAGGATAAGAAGGCATTGTCAGCTTATGCCATAGATTTTGGTGGTATTATAGAGGCGGTTAGTAAGATGGCCTTTGGTAATAAGCTAGGAGTTACCTTAAAGACAGAGCTTGCTAGAAAAGAACTATTCCTTCCGGACTATGGAAGCGTGATTATTGAAATGCAGAAAGTGGATGCACAGTCCTTATCTGACTATGGCTTCACATCAGAGGATTATGATGTAATCGGAGAGATTACGGGCGAAGAAGTATTCAGATATGGAAGTGATAGCATAACTATAGATGAGGCATGCTCATCTTGGATGGGTACCTTAGAGAAGGTTTATCCAACACGTACTGATAGTAACTCGGAGCAATTTGATACAAAGCTATTTGACGCAAAGAAGATATATCTAGCAAAAAATAAGATTGCAAAGCCTAAGGTCTTTATTCCGGTATTTCCCGGAACCAATTGCGAGTATGATACATTAAAAGCTTTTGAAGCGGCAGGCGCTGATGTAGAAACAGTAGTATTTTCTAATATGTCAGCAGATAATATTCGAGATTCAGTTGATGCCTTTGAAAAAGCCATTAAGAAGTCTCAGATTCTTATGTTCTCAGGCGGATTTTCTGCAGGTGATGAACCTGATGGATCGGGTAAATTTATAGCAACAATATTTAGAAATGATAGGATAAAGGATGCTGTAAGCGACCTTCTAAATAACAGAGATGGTCTTGCTCTAGGAATCTGTAACGGATTTCAAGCATTAATAAAACTGGGTCTTGTTCCATATGGTGAAATCAGATCACAGAAGGAAGATTCTCCTACACTGATAACTAATAAGATAGGACGTCATGTATCGAAAGCAGTATATACCAAAGTGGTAAGTAATGCATCTCCATGGTTAATGAAAGCTGAGCTTGGAGGTATATATACAATACCGACATCTCATGGAGAGGGACGTTTTGTTGCAAGTAAAGAATGGATAGACAGATTATTTAAAGCCGGTCAGGTTGTTACGCAGTATGTAGACCTTGATGGCAATCCAACCATGGACGAGGACTATAATCCTAATGGAGCCTATTATGCAATAGAGGGTATAACAAGCCCTGATGGAAGGATTCTTGGAAAGATGACTCACTCCGAAAGAATCGGAGACTCGGTTGCAATCAATATCACTGGTAATCAGAACCAACATATATTCGAATCCGGTGTATCATATTATAGGAACTAGGACATGTTTCCGTAATCAATTTAGTGGTGCATAATGATTAGCTTTTTATTGTCATTAATTAACTAGTATACGACCCTTCGTATAGAGGGGAGAAGAAATTATGTTTGAAACATATAAACATAATTTCTTCTCCCCAAATTTTTTAAGTTATAAAGTATTGAAATAAGAAAACTTATTATGCCTCTTGTATCTGACAATCCATAGGTTCTATATCATCTCTAAAACCCTTAAATACGGGCTGACGAAGCATACCCTTTTCATTGGGCATATAATTTACTACACATACTAGCTCAGGCTTCAACCATATGGCACTTTCATTACCTGGCGGTGCTATTGCAAAAGGTGGCTGTGGAATGGCCTCTAAATTCTTAAGAACCCCATGCCTTACACCCATGGTCACATGACCTTGGTATATTAGCTCGGCTCCTTGGTAAAGACCTAGTACAATACTGGTGATACCCTTCTCCTTTACAATGAAGCCACATACGACAAAGTCCTTGTCAACTAAGAATTTGAACTTTATCCAGTCCTTTGTTCGCTTATCAAAATAATACTTACTGTTACTTTTCTTTGCTATTACACCTTCAAGCTTCTGTAACTTTGCGACTTCAAAAAGCTCTATGCCCTTCTTGGGAATATATCTGCTTATGGCTAATCTTGGTGATTCTATTACAGTATCGGCTAGTATAGCCTTGCGCTCTAATAGTGGTAGTTCTATAAGTGCCATATCCTTTAGGTATAGAATATCATAGGCAACAAAGGAAGCAGGATATTTGTCGGAGGAAATCTGTATTTTAAAAGGATTAGATGTGAGAGTTCTTTTTTGAAGCTCGAAAAAATCAGGAACACCGTTTTTTAGGATAACAAGCTCTCCATCCAGGATGCAGCGTTCCTTCACATTTTGATATATTTCAGTAAGCTCAGGGACCTTTGGAAGCAATCTTAAGTTTCTTTTATTTCTTAATTCGGTTTTAGAGATAATATTATCAAGATAAGCGATACACCTTATCCCATCCAGCTTTAGCTCATATATCCATTCAGAATTATTAAAAGGATCCGTCATTTCAGATATTAACATGGGTTTTATATTCTTGCTTTCAAATAGATCCATTATGCAGTACCTGTTTTCTCTTGAATAGACATATCAATCGTTCTCTGTAGAGCCTCCATTAGGTCTATAACATTACTTGGCTCTGAGGTATCCACAGCAACGATATCCTCGCCACGAATTTTTTGCATAATTGCATCCCTAAGTCTTTCTTGGTATTCATCCTTATAGGCAGAAGAGTCAAAGGGCTTTGTTAAGGAATTGAGCAAGGTCTTTGCCATGGTGACTTCAGCTTCATTTAGTTCAACCTTTGGTAGCTGCTTGGGCACAGAATTGATTTCATCCTGATAGAATAAGGTCTTTGCTATTATTCCCTCTTCAGTAGGATAAAGAACGATAAGATTTTCCTTTGTTCCGATGACTGTCTTTGCAAGGGCAACCTTTCCCTCTGAAAGCATAACAGTTCGTAAAAGCTCAAAAGCCTTCTCCGCACCGGTTTCAGGAATGGCATAGTAGTTTTTCTCATAATAAATCTGGTCAATCTCCGGAAGATTGACAAATTGAATAATATGAATGGTTTTGTCCTTCTTAGTTTTGATTTTTTCTAATTCATCCTGAGTCATTGTCACATATTTATCTGCTTCATACTCATAGCCTTTGATAATATCATCGGATTTTACTTCCTTATCGCAGCTAGGGCAGTACTTCTTGTACTTTACTCTTTCTTTAGTATCATTACATAGTTGATTAAAACGAATATCATTATCCCTTGTAGTAGTATAAAGGCTTACTGGTATATACAGAAGGCCCAGTGATATGGCTCCCTTATGTGATACTCCCATATGCATCCTCCATTCTTTTTTTAGTTAGTGAATTTAAGAGTGAGATATAATAATGATACTAATAATATTTTTAATATTGTTAATTCTTATTATTCCATTTTGTGAATTAAATATTAGAAAAGGAGAAAATCCACATTATCTTAAAAACAGTTTACACATACATTTAAATAATATATTATTGATAGTGAGAGTATAAATTGTAATATTTACTATTTATTTGCAGAGAGGAGTATATTATGGTTACGGCTTTATTTATAGCGGCAATATTTATTGTTGGCTATGCCATCTTTGCCCCATTATTAGGGATTATACCATTTACTTGGTTTGGGCTAATTATTAGCATTATATTCGCCATATTGCTTGTGGCATTAGCTAACATTCTGAGTAATCAGGCAGAGATTCTTGACAAGCTTGACCGCCAGGATAACAGACAAAAATTACTACCTACTGAGAAGAAGATATGTGAAAAATGCAATTACAGCTATGATATTGATTATAAATCATGTCCAAAGTGTGGAAATGTTATGTAGTGATGGACACATATTAGAAGGCGTGAAGAAAGGTACTTGTAATGAAAACTATAGATTATATCACTGAGACTATACAGAAACTGGTTAACACTCCTAGTCCATCTGGTTTTACTAAAAAAATTATGGCTTATGTAAGAGCTGAAGCTGAAGGGTTTGGTTATGCCTGTGAAATGAGCAGGAAGGGTGGCCTAGTTATATCAGTTGAGGGAAGAGAGAAGGAGACAATCGGACTGTCAGCCCATGTGGACACCTTGGGTGCAATGGTACGCTCCATTGATAAAGATGGAAGCCTAAGATTTACCATGGTGGGTGGATATACATTGCATAGCGTAGAAGGTAGTTATTGCAAGATTCATACCAGAGATGGAAGAGTGTATACGGGAACTATTTTAATTAAAAGCTCTTCTGTTCATAGCTATGATGATGCAAGAACAATGGAACGTACCGATAGAAACATGCTGGTTCGTATCGATGAGATTGTTGAAAGTAAGGATGATGTACTGGCACTTGGAATTAGTAGCGGGGATTATATAAGCTTTGATGCTGAATTTGAGTATACCGATAAAGGCTTCATAAAATCCAGACATCTTGATGATAAGGCCTCAGTAGCGGTATTACTGGGATTACTTAAGGAGATATCAGAGAAGAAATTAGTTCCAAGCAAGACCATAAAAATATTAATCAGTAATTATGAGGAGGTTGGTTTTGGAGCCAGTTGGATACCTGAGGATATTACGGAGATAATAGCTGTGGATATGGGTGTTATCGGGGATGATCTAAACGGCTCTGAATATAAGGTATCAATATGTGCAAAGGATACTACCGGCCCATATGATTATGATATGACTGATAGACTTATTTCCTTAGCAAAGGAAAATGAAATTGATTATGTGGTGGATATATTCCCCCATTATGGATCTGATGTATCGGCGGCTCTTCGGGGTGGTAACAACATCCGCGGTGCATTAATAGGCCAGGGAGTTCACTCATCCCACGGTATGGAGCGAACTCATATCAAGGGACTTAAAAACACCCTAAAGCTTATTAAAGCTTATCTAGATTTGAAATAAAGGATAAAGGAAGACAAGTGCGAAAGGCAAAATAAGGGGACGTTTCCCTAGAAACGTCCCCTTATCTTTTCCCTTGTCTTTTTAATTTTATATTGACATAATATAAACATAGTGTTATAGTGTGTATAAACAGTATATACACTATAACACCCAAACAAGGTGGGAAAGGAGTATAATCCAAAGCGTATGTATGAGGAACTTGGATTATAGGATAAAGTATGAATATTTTAATCAGTAATTCCAGTGATAAACCAATATATGAGCAAATTACCATGCAGATAAAACAGATGATTATTAGTGGAGAGATTTCTGCTGGAGATCAGCTTCCATCCATGAGAATGCTAGCCAAAGAGCTTCGCATCAGTGTAATTACTACGAAGCGGGCATATGAGGATTTGGAACGAGACGGATTTATATATACCGTTATGGGTAAAGGAAGTTTTGTTGCGGATAAGAATATGGAATTTGTCAAAGAAGAACAGCTAAGAGTTGTGGAAGAACATATGAATATGGCTGTAACAGGAGCAAAAGCAGGAGGCATAAGCTTAGATGAACTACAAGAAATAATGAAATTGATTTATGAGGAGGAGTAGTATGAATAGTACATTGTATAATAATCAGGACACCGGAGTCCAACAAAAAGATGCAATAGTGATTGAGAACATGTCCAAGCGTTTTGATAGGTTCTTACTTGATAAGATTAGTTTTAGAGTACCATCGGGTTCCATTATGGGATTTGTGGGAGAGAACGGTGCGGGTAAGACAACAACAATAAAGGCTATTCTTAATTTACTATATCCGGACGAAGGTTCTATTCGTATATGGGGACACCCATCCGATAATTTATCCAAGGAGTTAAGAACTCAGATAGGGGTAGTATTTGAAGGAAGTAATCTTCATGATAATCTTACAACAGATAATATCAACAAAATCATGAGGAACATATATCCGAATTGGGATCAAAATGCATTCTATAATTATCTTAATAGATTTAAGCTTCCTAAGAAAAAGAAGATAAAGGATTTCTCCCGCGGCATGAAAATGAAACTATCTATTTCAATTGCTTTATCACATGAGGCAAAGCTACTTGTTTTGGATGAGGCTACAAGTGGATTAGATCCTATGGTAAGAGAAGAAATACTGGATATTTTCATGGACTTTATACAGGATGAAGGACATACAATCCTTTTCTCCACCCATATTATAAGTGACATAGAGAAAATAGCTGACTATGTGACATTTATACATCAAGGAAAAATTGTTTTTTGTGAGAACAAGGATAAACTGATATACCGGCATGGAATAATTCGATGTAGAAGGGATGATATAGCGAAAATTGATAAGAGCTTTATTATTGGGATTAGGGAGAATAGATTCGGATCAGAGCTTATGATTAAAGATGTTGATGCCTTTAAGAGAAGATACAAAGAATTCGTTCCTGAAAAGGCTAGTATAGAGGAAATCATGCTGTTCATTAGCAGAGGAAGGAAGGGCTGATTATGAAAGGATTAATTACAAAGGAATTCATCAATATAAGTAAGAACTTTTGGGTTATAGGTGCACTAATAATATTTTATGGTGCGATTTCTTTTATTACAGATAGTCCTAGTAGCTTTAGCGGATTATTTACATTAATATTTGCAATGTATATGCTTTCTACTTATTCACTAGATGAAATGGCAAAATGGGATGTCTATGCTTTAACCATGCCACTGACAAGGGATAATTTAGTTCAAGGTAAATATTTGATGATGATAATATTATCATTTATGGGATTTCTGCTTAATACAGTGGTGCTTTTAGCTCTTAATATATTGACAAAAGCAGAGAACTTGTTTGAAGATATAGAGATAGCTGTAGGCGGAGCAGTACTTGTCATCCTTTTCTACTCCATAATAATCCCATTCATAACAAAATTAGGGATTGTAAAGGCAAGATTATTTTTTATCATCATATATTTGGTGCCCTTTCTAGCAGGGTCATTTATCTCTAAGAGAATAGAGGCGGGTAATAAGAATTCCCCTGATAAGTTAATTGCATTTATTGAAGTAGTTATTATGAATGCCTATATAATTGTACCATTAATTATGATTGCTGCTTTAGGAATATCTTATTTCTTGTCTATACGGATTTATCGAAAAAAGGAGTTTTAGATACCTCACCTTTTTCTGTATTGTTCATAAAATATTATGTGAACATCTATGCAGAAAGGGAAAATTTATTGAATAAAGATCAAGAGAATGAAAAGGTTGATAATAAGCAGCAACCGATAAAATATCAACAATTTAGGTCAGGACCTCCCTTTGGATCACCGGGTCAAAGAGGACCAGGACCGGGGGGGCCCCCCGGACAAAGACCAGGAAGACCGCAAG
>CAZDWP010000044.1:7383-10806 GCA_964508985.1 uncultured Herbinix sp.
TATAAAGATATGTATAAAGATAAAGATATGGATATGGATAGTAACAACAACATAGGCTCGGCGATACAGTATTTCCGTGAAATATATCATATATCCCAAAGCAAATTATGCAAGGGGCTTTGCTCAGTATCGACCTTATCGAGGATAGAAGCTGGAGAAAGAGACATAGATGGCTTTATACTAGAGATTTTTTTGGAGCGTCTTGGAAGGATACCATATCAATATGAACTCATTCTCAATGATTCTGACTATGAGGCCTATCAGAGCAGGATGGAGATAAATAGATTGATTGAAGAAAAAGCGATTGACGAGGTCCATAGATTAGTAAATGAATACGACGAAATAGCGTCCGATAAGGGAACTCCTCATAGGCAATTTGTAATGGTGTGCAAGGCAAGACTTAATGAGCTAGAGGGGGGCAAGCCAGAAGCTACTATAGATATGCTGATGGAGGCTATATCATGTACGGTGCCAGATTTTAGTACAGATGAATTATCTGAGTACTTTCTTAGCTATTCGGAATTTAGCATTATCCTTGAAATATTACAGAAATTGATATTATTCGATATGACGGATAGGGCTCATAAGACATTGGATCAGATTATTGATTACATGTTCTGGCATAGCCAGATGGAGCAGAACATTAACATCTATCCGAAGGTAGCGGCTATAGGCAGTCGTTTTTTATTAGAGCAAAAGAAACTTGATAGGGCTCTGGAATTATGTAATAAGGGACTTGAGATGAATAAGGGTAGTCGTAGGATGGATTATCTGGGCGAGTTAAATCTTATTAAAGCCCAGGCTACAGAAGGAAAATTTAAGGCAGTGGGTCTATGGAAGTCATGCGATAAGGGTGAATGTATAAATTTGTATCTTAAGGCGTATTATTTATTTAAATTCTTTGAAGAATATACAGTTACTGATATGATAAAGAAGCATTTGCAGGAGGAATACCAATGGGAAGATATCGATTAGGAGATATAGTACGTATGACCAGAAAATCCCTGTCAATTACTCAGGAGCAGCTATGTGAGGATATATGCTCTGCGGAGACGCTTTCAAGGATAGAGACTGGAAGGCAAAATCCTGGTAAGGATGTATACGAGCTTCTGATGGAGAGGATGGGTAGAATAAGAGAACGTGCATATTCCATGCTGTCTATTTCTGACTATAAGGTGCTGGAGAAGATGCGACGTTTTGAGACATGCATTCAAGCCTATGAATATCATCGTGCGGAATATATATTAGAGGATATTAAGATGCTTCTAGGAGGAACTAATCTTGACAAGCAGTTCATCATACGTGCCGAAAGTCTGGTAAATTACCGTTTTAAGCGTATCAGTACTGACGAATTCCTCGAAGAGCTTCATAAGGCAATACGTATAACCATTCCTAGATATGGTGAGATATCGCTTTCAAATTGGCCACTTACACACTATGAAGTCACACTGCTCCTAAATATATCCACAGCCTATTCCGAAAATGAAGAGTATAAGAGGGGAATTGATATCCTTGAAGAGGTTAATAATGCATTAAAGCAAAGCTACATAGATGACGAGCAGAGGGTTATAATGCAAGTTGTGATTCTTTATAGTATTTCAAAGTGGTATGGCTTGATTGAAGAGTATCAGAAGGCTATGGAGACTGCCAATGAAGGAATAGAGATATGTAGAGAGTTTAAAATTGGTAATGTTCTCCCTCATCTATTATATAATTATGCATGGATTACCCAGCAACTAATAGATAAGGGAACATTACCACCTGAGAACAAGAGAAAATGTATTAGCTATCTTAAACAAGCTTATTATATAGCAAGTGCTATGCATCAGTCATATATGGAGCAGTTTATCAAGGGTCATTTAGCAATGAATTATGATATAAAGTTAGATGTCTAGAATTAATACAAGCCTAGAGTATCAACAGAAGGGCCATCGCAGCAAACTGTAATGCCCTCGTCAAGATTAGCTCCTGCCTGCCCAACCGGGAGTGCAAAGCCTAATACCATAAGTAATGTGGTAACTACGAGTAAAATTCTTAGCTTCTTCATGAAACTACCTCCTTTAATTTTGACTGGTTAATATGGGGTTGCTTATACGATTTATATTATGAATATTTTTACAAATCTGATAAGCAACTTAATTATATTATGAATAAATATGAATTAACATGTCGTAATTGGAAAATTTTTAATAAATATTTTCCAAATACGACATGGTTTTTAATTTTTTAGTAGGTTATGATGTAATTGTCAGAACAACGAGGGAACATTTAAGAGAAGGCTTAAGTAGGAATGCATATGGTGAAAGAATATCGTACAGAGCAGAACTTAGGATATAACAGAATGGTTAACAACATACATATGGGAATTGTCCGGGATGAGTTCACTTTGTTTTACCAACCTGAATATAGGTTGGATACCAAGAAGATAATTGGTGTAGAGGCTTTAGTAAGATGGATATCACCGGAAAGGGGTATAATACCCCCGGATGCTTTTATCCCTATTGCAGAAAAGACAGATATAATATACGAGCTGGAGCGCATGATTATATGCAAGGCACTGGAGCAAAAGCTAGTTTGGGAGAAGGAAGGTCTAGAGCATATCGAGCTTTCAATCAACCTATCCAGCAGATCAATAGAAAGTGAAGATGATTTCAGGATTATCGAGGAAATCATTTCAACATATAAGGTAGACTATTCTACTGTTATATTTGAAATCACAGAATCAGTTGTTATCACAAATATTAATATGGCTAAGGAGCGGTTGAACAGACTTAAGAAGTATGGCATAAGGCTAGCTCTAGACGATTTTGGTACAGGATTCTCCTCCTTAGTACATCTCGTAAAATTGCCAATTGATATTATAAAGATAGATAAAAGCTTCATAAGATCAATTCCTTATAGTAATGAAGAAACTTCTATTACAAAGAACATCCTTGCGATGGCTCATGATCTGAAATATAGGGTTGTGGCAGAAGGAATTGAGAATAATGCACAGCTGGAGTACTTAACGCAAAACTCCTGTGAAGGAGGCCAAGGCTTCCTCTTGTGTGTCCCGCTACCCTCGGAGCAAGTCTCCCAGGTTATACAAGAAAAGATGTAGATTAACGGGAGCAATAATAATTTGTCAGTTTCTTATGCATTGCCATTTATTGGCAACGGGTATATGGGGATATGAAAGACTCATCAAAAGATGGGTCTTTCATTGTTTTAGAACAAAGAATGTGCCTTGGCACATTCTCCGCTACAATAAAAATAAACCCATCTAAGAACGATGGATTTAAGTAATGGAGTCAAAGGGGTTCGAACCCATGACCTTTCGCACGTCAAGCGAACGCTCGTCCCAGCTGAGCTATGACTCCCAAATTTTCAGTGGAGCATAGGGGATTCGAACCCCTGACCCCCACACTGCCAGTGTGGTGCGCT
>CAZDWP010000045.1:0-1920 GCA_964508985.1 uncultured Herbinix sp.
ATCAGATAGCTTTTCATAATCAGGCTCTAAAGCCTCTATCCTATCTACAATAGGTATCACACGCTTAATTTCACGCTCACTATGAGTTCCGAATACTTTTTCAAATAGTCCCATTTTTTTATCACTCCTGTATTCTTAAATACTCTATGCAATTATTCACCTAATATTGTAACATTACAAGTATTGTTATTCAACTTATTTTTATTATAAGAAATTTTAGCATAGTAAAGGCTGCCACAAGAGCGACAGCCTGTAAGGTCACTTTTATAACTTATCGCAGATTAGCTTCAAAAAACGCTATGCGTTTTTTTCACGCGTTGCTCTTATCCATGAAAACCACTACATTTTATTTTGACTCAAAGGTTCAGCTTAGCTGAACCGATTCACATAAAACGAGATGCTTTCCATGGACTAATCTACTCATTCGCGTTTAATACTCGGGTTCAATGAGTCCATAGGTATTACCTTTTCGTTTATATACTACATTTACTTCATTTGTACTAGCACTTCTAAATACATAGAAATTATGTCCTAAAAGCTCCATCTGTACACAAGCCTCTTCTGCATCCATGGGCTTGATTGCAAATCGCTTCGTTTTTACAATCTTTATACCATCGTCTTCAATATAATCATCTTCTATAAATGCTTTATTGAAATTGGTTGATGCTTGTTTATGATTTATCAATTTATTCTTATATTTCCTTAACTGGCGCTCAATGATTTCTTCAACCAAATCAATCGATACATACATGTCGTTACTGGTCTCTTCCGCTCTGATAATACTTCCTTTAACAGGAATAGTTACCTCGATTTTTTGCCTTTCTTTCTCAACACTAAGAGTTACATGAATTTCTGTATCAGGAGTGAAATAACGTTCTAGTTTCCCAATTTTCTCATATACCGCTGTCTTTAAACTCTCCGTTACATCAATATTCTTTCCACTGATAATATAACGCATAAGATCAACTCCTTTACCTTATTAGCATTTGATATATGCTTAATCAAATTATAGCATAGTGTAAAAATTGTGACAAGCACTTTAGGAATATGTACCCAAGTAGTGTCAAACTTCATAGTATTAGATATTCTTTACTCAATTATTACATAATCCTATATTTCCCAGCATTTTTCGTTAAAATTTTGTTAATTTACGATTAATTAAGATGTTTTCCGACAATAAGACTCTAGGGCAATTTTTGGTAATATTATCTTATAAAAGGTCGATTTATCAGAAGTAACAAAACGGATTTTCGAACTTGACACGTTTTTCCCTATGCGACAAGAGTAGTTTGTAAATGTGGATAATGTGGATAAATCCGTGTATAACTTCTTTTTATTCGAAAACTGGGCTTTTTAAGTGTTGATAACTTTTTTGGTAATTTATAGTATCAAAATAATTATATCCATTTTAAGTAAATAATATTCCCTGCTTTGTGCAGTATTACTATAGCCAACTTTGTCAATAGGTCTTTCCTATAATTTTTAATAAATATCTTAAAATCAAAAGACGCTAAATAAATCAATTTTCAATACTTTATGAAAGCTTATTCATTATATTGCTAGCACAATTCATTAATCTATCGAATACTAAACTAATAGAAATCCCATGGACACTAGGCCATGGGATACTTTGCTTTATTCTGGCTTAAGACTTCTTTCATAATGATCTACTTTGTCAGCAAGAAACGGCGCAAGTCCGACAAATTCAGCTCCATAAGCTCTCAGGTTTTCTTCTTCCCTACCGACTCTGACTATCTGAATTACCACTCTAAAGAAGTCGCCATTGCTGAAATTGATATTGCCTCTAAAATAATAACCTATTGGTAAATTTGCCTGACTGACAAATCCTATACCGCTTCTTGAGATGTCATAAACGGATATAGAAGCTCCTATATTACTGACTATAACATTATCCTGCTT
>CAZDWP010000045.1:2020-4476 GCA_964508985.1 uncultured Herbinix sp.
TATATTATTAATTAACAACTCTTCTTACGCAATAAACCTTACGATAGTTGTACTGTGATATGATAATACCCTGTCTCGTGCTAGCAGCATGTACAATCTTATCATTACCTATATACATAGCCACATGGTTTACGGTTCCGCTGCTGTTGGTATAGAATATCAAATCTCCCGGCTGACGATCGCTAAGATTAACCTTTCGACCTGCTGTTCTAGCCTGATCCCTGGATACTCTATCAAGCTTATATCCATATTGCTTATAAATGGTATATACAAAGCCTGAGCAGTCTGCGCCCTTTGTAAGGCTCGTGCCACCCCAGACATATCGGTTTCCTACAAACTTCTGTGCATAATTAGCTATTTCCTTACCTGAAGAACTACCGGTGCTAGAGCTAGAGGAAGGTTTGTTATCTTCTTTCTTTGATTCTTGATTATTCTTTTTACTTTCCTCCGCAGCCCTTCTGGCCTCTTCCTGTCTTCTGGCTTGATCCTGACGTCTTCTTTCCTCTTCTTCGGCAAGACGCTGCAATCTTTCTGCCTCGGCTCTTTCCGCCTCACGCTGCTGCCTAATTATTCTTTGCTCTTCCTCTATGGATATAGCCTTTTTAAATATAACCTCAATATCCACATAATCTTTATGTACAAAACCGGTAAAATCGTTACCCATATCGTCTGAGCTAATAAGTATCTCTACCCATTCATCATATTCCTTAACTACGGGGAAACGCTCGCCTAAGGGAATTAATTCCAAGGTTTTTGATTCGATACTTTGCTCTTCACGTACTCGCAATGTTGGTGTTCCTACAACCGTTGCATATTTTTCGGCATATTCATCAGCAAGTTTTTCTGCCTCCTTACCGATAGCAAGATAGTTCGAAGCAATATATCCCTCTACATCACCGGAGACAATCTTTACCCAATCTCCTTCCAGCCGTTCTAATATCTCAGCGGCACAACCGTTGTATAGCTTTCCAACAACATCAATTTCTGTTGATGGTTGGCTTCTAACATTTACATAGCTACTAGCTACAGAAACACCTAGATTTGAAAAAGGTGAATATATCTCTGAATTAAATAATTCTGTTATCTTATCACTTACTTCATTATCTCCACAGGAATATACATCGCCCAAGGTTTTTGATATACCTGCCACACCATACTCGACCGATGTCAACTCCTCGGCATATGCTTTATCCTTTGAAGCTGATAAAAGCATTAAGGCTGATACTGCTATAATGGCAGATTTAAGAGCCTGATATTTTTTCATATGTATTCCTCCCAAGTATTGCAAGCAACATGCTCTTGTCGAATGCAAAGCGGATAGCCATGGTATAATTGTTACAAATATGTTACATCTTTGATAACAATTATAGCAAACCCTATACTTGGTGTCAACAAATTAATGTAGAAAATTGTGTTAAAACCCGTTAAAACATCACCTTTTTCAACTTTTTAATAATATTTACAATGTTTTTGTCATACTTAATTTTCATTTAAGTATCTTTCTACTGCTGTAATCGCATTTGCCCCGTCCGATGCCGCCGTTATAATTTGTCTCAAATCCTTTGTTCTTATATCACCAGCGGCAAATATACCCGGAATATTTGTTTCAGTATTTTCTCCTGCAATGATATATCCATTGCTATCGGTTGCAACTATGTCCTTAAATATCTGTGAGTTAGGAATATATCCTACTGCAACAAATACTCCTGACACCTCAAGGTTGGAGTATTCGCCTGTTTTTACATTCTTGATATCCAGAGATTCTACAGTTTCAGTTCCATTAATGCTTTCTACAACGCTATCCCACAAAACAGTAACATTATCGTTGGCAAGTAGCTTATTTACACTGCTCTTAATAGCTCTAAGTTCATCTCTCCGGTGAATTACATACACCTTATCACTAATTCTAGATAGGAAAAGGGCATCCTCAACTGCCACGTCACCACCACCTACAACAGCTACGATCTTTTTCTTGAAAAAAGCTCCATCACAGGTTGCACAATAAGATAATCCCAATCCTGAGAACTTATTCTCTCCCGGAACTTCCAAATGACGAGGTAATCCTCCCGATGCAATAATAACTGTTTTGGCTTTGTATATTGTACCCTCATCCAAAGTTATAACCTTAATATCATTTTCAATATTAAATTTAACAACCTCTCCGGTAATAAAGGTCGTACCTAATTTATCACAATGCTCTCTGAATTTAGTACTTAAATCAAATCCACTGATACCAGGTGTTCCTGGATAATTATCAACCTCGTAGGTATTAATAATTTGTCCGCCACTTATACCGGTCTTTTCTATTACTAAATTTGTCAGCTCTGCTCTTTGAGCGTAGATTGCTGCTGATAACCCGGCAGGACCGGATCCTATAATAATAACATCATAAATCATACTAAACCTCCTCTATAATATAAACTTTTGATAACATATAACGGAGGTTTTAACCTCCT
>CAZDWP010000045.1:4576-10754 GCA_964508985.1 uncultured Herbinix sp.
AACCTCCTCTATAATATAAACTTTTGATAACATATAACGGAGGTTTTAACCTCCTCTATAATATAAACTTTTGATAACATATAACGGAGGTTTTAACCTCCTATTAGATAATAAATTGCTATATAATTACTTGTAATAATATGCTATACTTAATGTATCGATAGATACTAAAAGTGATTTTTACCCACGCTTTAGGCGTAGAACAGGAGTATATATGCAAGTTGCTTCCATACCGTTTCCTACAACTCCCTCTCTTACCAGTGTTGATGTGGGCGTTGCGGTACTATCCAAGAATCTAGATGTAATAGAGGAACTCGGTCAAAGTATGATAAAGATGATGGAACAATCCGTCGCACCACACTTAGGTCAGAATATCGATCTTACAGTTTAGGCCATAATAATAATATTGGGACAAAACAGCTCCCTAATATTAATTAGTATGGCCATTTTTTTGCGCAATAGTATGAATCTCTCGAACACATAGTTTATTATATCAAAACAGCTTAATAATTACCAGTGATTTAGTCACCATGTATCAGTCCGTGAGCAAAGAATAAGAAAGAGTCAATAATATAAACAAAAATAAACTTTACTGGAATTTACTTGAATTATATGGTATGTTATTATTTAGTATTTTACTAAATGATTTGGAGATGCTTTTCTATGTACACATTTGATAGTCGCATACGCTATACAGAAATCAATCATTATAAGGGTACCCTAGATCCCTCATCAATTATTAATTACTTTCAGGATTGTAGCACATTTCAATCAGAGGATTTAAATCTAGGGATATCTTATCTGGAAAAGAAGAAAAGAGTATGGCTACTGGCTAGCTGGAATCTTCAAATTCTTAGACCGGTTGCTCTTGGTGATTATGTAACTGTAGGTACTTGGCCTTATGCATTCAAAGGATTTTATGGATACCGCAACTTTATTATGAAGGACAGGGACGAAAATATTATTGCTGTAGCCGATTCAATATGGGTCTATATGGATACCCAAAACAAATGTCCCCTAAAGGTTCCTAATGATTATGGGGGCTATGTTCTTGAACCGGCTTATCCCATGGAACACATGGATAGAAAGATTTCCATTCCAGACAATTCTGTTACTCATCCGTCATTTCCGGTTATTAAGTCTAATATTGATTCTTATAACCATGTTAATAACGGTCAATATGTAAAAATGGCTGAGGAGTTCCTACCGGATAATTTTATAGTAAGCAATATGCAGGTTGAATACAAAACACAGGCACATCTTGGAGACATAATATATCCTAAAGTAGTTTACCATAATAACAAATATTATATTATATTGGACAGCAAAGAGGGAAAGCCCTATGCTGTTGTTGAATTCGATGGATATAGAAAGGATAAATAATGATAGAACTAGGAAAATATCAGATATTAGAGGTTAGCAAGAAAACTGATTTTGGAGTATACCTGTGTGAACCGGGTGTAGTAAGCGACCATAGGATCCTTCTTCCCTTAAAGGAGGTCCCTAGCGAGACCAAGCTTAATGACAAGATAAACGTCTTTGTCTATAAGGACTCCGAAGATAGGGAGATAGCGACCACATCGGAAGTTCCCCTTACTGTCGGTGGAACCGCTGTCCTTAACGCCAAGGAAATTACCAATATCGGTGCTTTTTTAGACTGGGGCCTTATGAAGGATTTGTTACTTCCTTTTAAGGAACAGACTCATACGGTTAAAGAAGGTGAGAATGTACTGGTAGCCCTTTATGTAGATAAGAGCGATCGTTTATGCGCCACTATGAAGGTATACGAATATTTGCAATCGGATTCTAAGTACATCTTAGGAGACATGGTATCCGGTATCGTTTATGATAACATTGACAGCTTCGGAACATTTGTTGCCGTGGATAATATTTATTCTGCACTAATTCCTAATAATGAATTATTTAAGCCACTTAAGTATGGCGATATAATAAAAGCCAGAGTAGCTAACGTAAGAGAGGATAAAAAGCTAACACTTAGCCTTAGAGAGAAATCCTATATTCAAATGGATTCTGATTCAGAAATGATATTGCAATCTCTTGTGGATGCGGGGGGTTTTCTTCCTTTTCATGATAAATCCGACGCTGAAGATATTAAAAACAAATTCCAAATTAGTAAGAATGCTTTTAAAAGAGCTATAGGTAAACTATATAAAAACGGATCCATCACCATAAAAGATGACGGTATCCGCTTGACAAAGTAACTATAATTTATCCCATTGTAGTTTATTTACTGATCTAGGAAGCGCATCCTCGCGCTTTCTTTAAGATCTGCAGGCTTTTGCTTGGGTTCTGGCTTATAATACAAATCCTGGAATCCTTTTGCTAGTCTATCCTTACATGCCTTACAGTAGCGACCCGTCTTAATGGTTACACCACAACTTTCACACTCAAGACCTATCATGGAGTCTTCTGCAAAGGCTAACCTCTCTTCACGAATCCATTGTTTTATCTGTGGTATACTAACATCAAAAACCTCCGACACCTCTTGCATGTCAACCCTTGGATGGTCATATACATATTCCTTAACCTCTTCAAACTTAACATCCAGTGCTTTGGCACAGGTTGGACACAAAGGCGGCCCTGTAAAATAGTTAAATAGTTTTCCACATCCCTTGCAGTTTCTTACATCCATAATCTCTCCTCCTAACCATATCCCTCCAGAAGGCAATCTCCTAGAAGCCTTTTCCTATGCATAAAGTAATAAAATAAATATGCTCAATTCCATTCCTCATTAATACATTCGTACACGCTTCAATAGTACTGCCTGTGGTATAAATGTCATCGATAATCAAAACACTTTTTAGTTTTCTCGGATAGTCACTAAAAGCCTTATCGTTTAAAATAAAAGCTTCCTGTAAATTCTTAAGTCTTTCCTTATCACTTAGTTGCTTCTGAGGTAGGGTCTTTTTATTTCTGATTAGCAGATGAGGTAAAACCGGTACTTTAAGACCTTTTGCTATTCCATATGCAAGTATTTCTGCCTGATTATATCCTCTTTGGCGGTACCTACTTTTATGTATAGGCACCGGCACAATAACATCCGGAGCCATTCTATTTATTGCATCTCCATAGTTTAGAATCACTTTTTCAATATAATACTTAGCATATTCCTTTCTATAATGATATTTGAAGTTTGAAATCGATTTCTTCATTATAGAATCATACACCCACAAGGAATATCCGTATTTAAAATGATAATCCTTACGATTGCAATCACTACAGTATTCACTTTGATCCTGATCTATGGGTTTACTGCACTTCTTGCAACGGGGCTGAGCTATAAGCTGTAGTTTTTTCTCACAAGTACTGCAAATTTTTCTACCCTTTGGAATAACAATTTCCCCGCATACAGGGCATCTAACCGGATACAACATATCTAATATGGCTTGAAGCAATCTTTACTCCTTATTCTACATCGGGATAAGCACCACTGTCAATTAATCTTCTGATGGACTCAACAACGGAAGCTTTATCCTCCTTGTAGGTAACACCAAACCAGCGGTCTGATGTTGCTAATACTTTTACCTTCGCTATATTACTATGCACTAAATTTCCTACCACCTCTGGAAGAAGGTATTCTTTATTAATATCCTCAGGTAAAAGATTATCTAGAAATTCCTTAAAGCCCTTCTCCAATTCATCAAATACGTTCGGTTTAAAGCCCCACATATTCATTGATACGGTACTATTAATATCAATTACTATATCTGTATTATCCTTGCCTTTTGCCTTCGCATGATTGTCCTCTTTTATAATTCCGGATGTCTCGATAATATCCATCAGCCACCCATCATTGTCCGTCTTACATATCCCGCGAGTTACTGCTCCGTTCTCACTAAGGGTGTTACCCAAGACAAATCCTGCCATACAATATATAAAAGGGTTGTCTTCATCAGAGTTTAGAAAATTATAAATTATTCTGAAGGCTTCCTTTCCATAGTAGTCATCTGCATTAATAACTGCGAAGGGCTCATTTACAAGGTCCTTACAGCAGTATACCGCATGACCTGTACCCCATGGCTTTGTGCGTCCTATCTGACTATAGCCGCCAGGTAAAACATCCGATTCCTGAAATACATATTCAACCTTAATCCGCTTTTCTATACGTTTGCCAATTACTTTTTTAAAATCTTTTTCAATATCCTTACGTAAAATAAAGATCACTTTATTGAAGCCGGCACTTATAGCGTCGTAAATCGAATAATCCATAATAATCTCACCGTTAGGACCGACAGGTTCTAATTGCTTAATTCCTCCATACCTGCTTCCCATTCCTGCTGCCATAATAACCAAAGTAGTAAATTCCAATGAAATAACCTCCGTTTCATATATACCTTATTCTTATATTATAACCCTTTTTACAAAAAATTGCACTATATAAATCACCTTGCTATTTCCCTGATTTGTTCACCGAGTCTTGAATACCTACTTTGCTCACTTCTATTATCAATCATATCTTTTACCATTTTATCACTACCTACTATTACAACACAACTTTTCGCCCTAGTTACGGCTGTATAGAGTAGGTTTCGGTTAAACAATAGTCTTGGCCCATCCAGTATTGGAAGAACAACCGCAGGATATTCACTTCCTTGGGATTTATGGATAGTAACAGCATAAGCAAGCTCCAGCTCATCCGTTTGGCTAAAGCTATAATCCACTAGCCTACAATCATCAAATTCCACAACTAGATGCTCTGAGAATAAATTGATTTCCTTAATAACACCAGCATCACCATTAAATACACCCGTTCCGGATGCCGTAGTTATTCCATAGCTACTCTTAATTTCCCATGCAAGCTGATAATTGTTCTTAATCTGCATGACCTTGTCTCCCTCACGAAAGACTCCCTGATGATATTCCCTTTCTTTCTTCTCTGGGGACGGAGGATTAAGGGCCATCTGAAGAGCTTTGTTAAGCCTTTCAACCCCCAGTTCTCCTTTTCTCATAGGTGTTAGAACTTGAATATCAAAGGGAGTAGCCTTAACATACTTTGGAAGCTTATTCCTTATAAGATTAATCATTACCGCAATTATTATGTCTGTTTCGCCTCTTTTTAGCATAAAGAAGTCCATACTCTCATTATCAAGATTTATCTGCTCACCTGCATTTATCTTATGGGCATTAACAATAATATCACTGCCTGCTGCTTGACGAAATATCTTTGTAAGCTTCACTACATTAAAACAATGGGAATTAATAATGTCCTTTAAAATATTCCCAGGTCCTACACTGGGAAGCTGATTCACATCACCAACTAAAATCAATCTAGTTCCCACAGAAATAGCCTTTAAAAGTGCATTCATCAATCCAATATCCACCATAGACATCTCGTCTATAATAAGCACATCGGTTTCCAATGGATTGGTTTCATTTCGTTCAAAGGTGTAATTATTACTATCTCCCTGTGTTAATTTACTAAGCTCTAGCATCCTGTGAATGGTCTTAGCCTCATATCCAGTGGTCTCGCTCATTCGCTTCGCTGCTCTTCCGGTGGGTGCAGCAAGCAATATGCTCATTCCTTCTGCCTCAAACAGCTTAATAATCGCATTAATTGTAGTGGTTTTTCCTGTACCGGGTCCACCTGTAATAACTAAAAGACCATTACAAACAGCTTCCTTAACAGCAGTTTTTTGCTGCTCATCAAGTACTGTTTCCGTAAGTTCTTCAATTTGTTTCAATCTATTATTAAGGTCACCTCTATCATAGCTATAACTAATATTAAGATCATGTAGCATTCTGGCAACACTTAGTTCCATATAATAAAATATAGCGCTATAAATAAGTCTCTCATCATCATTATCTATTAGAATTATTTTCTTTTCAATATTAAGTGTGGTTAATTGACGCTGTATTGCATCATCCTCTGCCATTAAAAGCCCTTTTGCTCTGTATATAAGCTCACGCTCCGGCAGATATACATGTCCCTCCCCGTTAGCTTGTAAGATAACATAAAGAATTCCCGCCTTAATCCTATAGTCTGAATTTGACTCGATTCCCACTCTTCCTGCGATCTCATCCGCTGTCCTAAACCCTACACCGGTAATATCCTCTGCTAAGCGGTATGGGTTTTCTCTAATTATATCGTACATTTTTTGACCGTATTCCTGAAATATCTTTACTGCCAAACTCCCTGTGATATTATATTTTTGAAGGA
>CAZDWP010000046.1:0-6459 GCA_964508985.1 uncultured Herbinix sp.
CCTTACAGCCTCTCGGACACCTCTCCAAACGTCGCTTAGCTATTGTATCATCACAACTTTCTCATGTCAAGTGGTTTTCATTTATTCATTTTGGAATTGTTCTTTTAACCATTACAATTCAAAGGAATTCGACACAGGTAACCACTTTCACTACTACATTAATCTATCTTTTATCCCTTTAGCGATCGTCATATCCTCAGGTGTAGTAATCTTTATATTATAGTAATCTCCCTTTACTACCTTTATAGGTTGATCAATATATCGTTCATATACCATTGCATCATCAGTAACCGTCTTTCTATCTGACTCATTTTCCTCAAAGATCAGTTTATACGCCTTTTTGATTAGAGAATACTTAAACGCCTGGGGTGTCTGGGCTAGCCACATTAATTTTCTATCCGGAGTTTCCTTAATCCATCCATCCTCACTAACTGTTTTAATAGTATCTTTCACTGGGGCCGCTACTATGCATGCCCCATACTCCTTTACATTATCTATCACTTCATTAATTAAATCGGAAGATACAAAAGGCCTGGCGCCATCATGGATTAACACATAATTGGTATTATCTATGGCCAAAAGAGCACGGTTCACAGAATCATATCTTTCCTCGCCGCCTTCAACAACACTGATTACCTTCTTAAAACCATATGGGGTTATAATATTATGAGTGCAGTATTCAACTTGTCCATGGCCGCAAACAATTACAATCTCATCCACACGACTTTCTTCAAAGGCTTTTATAGAATAAAAAAGAATCGGCTTATCCTCCAGCATAAGAAACTGCTTTGACACAGTAGTATTCATCCGTTTACCCTGTCCTGCTGCCAATATAACTGCTGTAACCTTCTCTTTCATATTCATCTCCGCCCTATATAACTTAATATATATTTTCTTCTTCTATCGTTCTCCGATTTTTAAGTTAGGAATTGCATTCAGACCGAGTCCGCTGCTTTTACCTTTTTTATATTCATAATAAGCTGCTGTCCCTATCATAGCCGCATTGTCAGTACAAAATATTGGTGAGGGATGATAAAATTCCAACTTATTCTCCATGCAAGCTGTGTGCATAGCTTTTTGAAGTGCTGAGTTTGCAGCCACTCCTCCCGCTATAGCAACCTTCTTCATATTATAATCCTTTGCCGCAAGAATAGTTCTACTAATTAAAGCATCAATTACTGCTTCTTGAAATGACGCCGCCACATCAGCTCTGTTAATCTCTTTATGTTTCATCTCTAAAGAATTAATGTAGTTTAGCACCGCAGATTTTAAGCCGCTAAAACTAAAGTCATATGGTGCACCATCAATATGGGCTCGTGGAAATTGAATTGCTTGTCCATTTCCTTCCTTAGATAACTTATCAATCTTCGGACCTCCAGGATATCCCAAGCCAATTGCTCTAGCCACTTTATCAAATGCTTCTCCTGCTGCATCATCTCTGGTTCTTCCTATGATTTCAAATTCACCATAGTCTTTCACTAGGACAAGATGAGTATGGCCTCCTGATACTACTAAACATAGAAACGGAGGCTCAAGTTGTTTGTTTTCTATATAATTGGCTGAAATATGACCTTCTATATGATGAACCCCAATCAATGTCTTTTTTGCGGCAAAGCTTATAGCCTTAGCCTCTGCAACACCTACTAATAAGGCTCCAACCAGACCGGGTCCATAGGTTACTCCGATTGCATCAATATCCTTTAAGGAAATTTCAGCAACACTCAAAGCTTCCTCTATTACCTGGTTTATTTTCTCAATATGTTTCCTGGATGCAATCTCAGGGACTACACCCCCATAAACTTTATGAAGTTCTATCTGTGATGATATAATATTTGAACGAACCTCTCTGCCATTTCTAACTACTGCTGCAGCTGTTTCATCACAGGATGTCTCGATTGCTAATATATTAATGTCCTTTTGTAACATAGCTTCCTCTTTCTAATTCTGATTGTCAGATATATATTCCCAACCAAGAATTTTCCACTTATCTTCTTTATCCTTTCGCATGGTATAACGCCTCAGTTCCGATGTTTGTCCTTTTTCTGTAATAGTAAATGAAACAAACGCATTAGCGTATTTTTGGCCATCCCTTGTGTAAATTTCTTCATTTTCTTCATTAACCACAACGTTATATTCTATCTTACGATCCAACTGACGCCATAATGCAATATCCGAGTATAAGTCGGCTAAATATTGCTCTTCAGAATTAACAGCCAATAGCTCAACATCATATAGTTCTCTAATCTTTAATGCTAGTTCTTTTATTTCTTCATCTTCGATTCCAGAGTACAAAAGTCTTGTCATATCCCCGTGAAGCTTAGACACTTCTCTTGGCATTTCAGGATAATCTTTGTCTGGATCCATCTCTAGTAGCGTTTCAACTTCAGTTAACTTTTTTAAAGAAGCTTCCTTAAGATTTTCCGACTGCTTAGATTGATTTACATAAATCAATACAATAACTACTGCTGCAATTGAAATAACAGTAAAAATAGCTGACATAGGCTTTCTTGCTTTTTTCATCCTCTACCTCCTGTCTATAAGTTTACTCATTCTTATCAAATTCCAACGTGACAGTCTTTCTGTCCTTTCCCGCCTTTGTATTGGGAAATATACGTTTTGCTTCATTTATAAAATCCCCGGGTCTTGATAAGGATGGGCTGTAATGTGTCAACCACATTTCCTTAACATCTGCTTCCTTTGCTATCTTAGCCGCTTCACGAAAAGTCATGTGCTTATATTCCTTAGCTTTTTCATCCTTATCTGTCTCGCCATACATTCCCTCGCATATAAGCAAATCGGAACCCATAGCATTATCTATTATTGCTTTTGTTGGTCTTGTATCTGTACAATATGTCAGTTTAATGCCTTTTCTTTCAGGGCCAAGTACCATATCAGGTGTATATATCTTTCCTTCTTCTTCTATAGCCTCTCCCTTTTGTAGTCGATTCCATAGCTTCATAGGCACATGATTTTCCTCTGCCCTTTCAGCGTAAAACCTACCCCCTCGCTTAATTATAATGCTGTATCCGTAGCATGGTATGTTATGTCTAACATAAAATGCCCTTAGAGTATATCCGCAGATCTCAATTTCCTGTTCTGATTCAGTCAATTCTATAAACTCAAGCTCAAATGGAAGCTCTGGTGCTATCACTCTCAAAGAATCCACAACCCTTTTTAACCCTTTTGGACCAATCATATATACAGGTTCTGTACGATCCGAATTACCCATGGATAGCAAGAGTCCGGGAAGTCCACTAATATGATCACCATGAAAATGTGTGATACATATGACGTCAATAGAGTGAACACTCCATCCTTTTTCTCTAATTGCTATTTGTGTTCCTTCACCACAATCAATAAGCAAGCTCTTTCCGTTAAATCTAGTCATAAGAGCTGTTAACCATCTTCCCGGTAGAGGCATCATTCCGCCTGTCCCAAGTAAGCATACATCCAACATTATATTTTCTTACCTTTCCTAATGTCCATTACTTCTTATATATTATTTATCGACATTATACCATTTATATTAAAACAAATTCTACTATATATAATCTACTATCACAATAATATTTTAACAAGCTATTATAAATTATATAAGCATAATAACATATTCTAACCGTATTTTCTATAATTTGTCCAGATGTATGTGTTTCTTATACGAAAAGAAAGAAGGCCTTAGACAGCGCCTTCTTTCTTTTCGTTGTTATTAATACCCCATTTTTATAATACTTCTATTTTACTTCTAATCTCCACTGGAATCTGAAAGCTATCAGTTATCTTCTTATAACACTCCTCACACAAATTAAAGTGGTGAATCTGTGTATCCCAATCAGAAAAATATCCCCACTCTTTTTTTGCTTCAAAAGCATCCTCTCTTAATATACCATTCTCAACCTTTAATTCTTTCCCACATGAATTGCAGTACAAATGCATGTCCCCACTTTTCTTATTCACTGCTTTTTTCACGACTTATCCCTCCTGATTTGATACACGGAAGCTACCCGCTGTTAGTATCATTATAAGCCTTGTTAACGAATATTTACAGTGGGAATTAATGTATTGGGTTTCTCCACATGATTATGGCATTCTCAGCGGGCTTTGTATAAAAATCTTTTCTGGTCCCAGCCTCGGCAAATCCCAGCTTCTTATAGAGATTGATAGCCGCCACATTCGACTGCCTAACCTCAAGAGTCAGGGAACCGATGCCCCTACCGACTGCCTGAATAATCAATTCCTCTAACATCTTTATTCCTATTCCCTGTCGCATATGGCTTGCTTTAACTGCAACATTATAGATATATCCTTCATCGGCAACACCCCAGTAGCCGCAATACCCAGCAACACCTTCATCCACAATCGCTACAAGGTAATGATTGCTTGGTTCTGCTATGGATTCAAGAAATGAAGTTTTGCTCCATGGGTCAGAAAAGGTTTCCTTTTCAATTGCATATACCTCATCCACATCAGCTACTGTCATATCCCGTATAAGCATTATTTATCTCCTTAATTCGCAAGCTTCTACTTGTCCATGCTCTTCTTGCTCATTTCACTTTCTGCCTTTTCTCGTTCGGCTCTCTCTCGTTCAGCCTGACTAACCCTTAGATAAACTGGCTGATGTTCTGCGGCTGTCTCTACACGATTTTCCTTATAATACTCCAAGCCAAGAGCTGCAACAGCTCCGGCCCTTTGTCTGTTCATATGCAAAGGAGCAAAGGAAAATCCCACCTTAATGTTCTCTGATATCCTATCCCTGTGAATAGGCACCCCATCTCCCAGAAATATTACATCTCTTCCTATTGAATCAATCTCTTCTATAATCTCATCTATACCCACAGCCTTCTGTGGGGATATCACCACAAGCTTGTCATTAATAAATTCATATAGGCCCGTATATACCTGATCTCTTCTGGCGTCCATAATCGGACAGATCATCCTGTTTGTGCCATATAAGTTATAGGCTAAACTATCAACCGTAGGTACCGATATAATGGGTTTATCAAGAGCAAGGCCCAACCCTTTAGCTGTTGCGGAGCCTATCCTAAGCCCGGTAAATGATCCCGGCCCAGAGGTAATTGCAATAGCATCTACTTCGGATAAATCCAAGTCCACCATTCGGACTATTTCATCCAGCATAGGAAGTAAAGTTTGCGAGTGTGTCTTTTTAAAATTTACTGTATATTCCGCCAATAAAGCATCCTCAGATGCAATAGCCACGGAAGCTACCAGCCCTGAGCTATCTAGTGCTAGTATTCTCATGATATATCACCTTCTTATTTTTAGTTTCTATATAATCTCAATTTCTCGATAATCATATCCTTTGGCTAGGTTCTTCCGTATCTGAATGGTCGTCCTATTATTAGGAAGAATTTCATCAATCAATTCTGCCCATTCAATCAGACAGACTCCATCCCCGTAGAAATATTCTTCATAGCCTATCTCTTCCATCTCCGAGACGTCCCCTATACGATAGACATCAAAGTGATAAAAGGGCATATTATTCCTACCAATATATTCTTGAACTATGGTAAATGTGGGACTGTTTACATGCTCAGCCACTCCTAGGCCTTTTGCAAAGCCTTGTGTAAATACGGTCTTACCCACACCTAGATCACCGTTTATGCAGTATACCTGTCCCATAATGGCCTTGCTTCCCAGATTATAGCCAACCTCATAGGTATCCTTAGTGCTAAAGCTTTCTATTATCATTATTCTTCCTCGTTCTGTAAAAAGTACTTTTCTCATACACTAGCATGTTTTGCGAATTAGTTACTGGAAAACCCTCAGTTTTCGTGTATATTATAGCAGATGAATAAAAAAAAAGATAGGATTTATAAAATCCTATCTTTAGGAACAATATTTTGTGTTTTAGGCTATTGATTTGATTAATCCACTGATTCTTTTATATATCAAGAGCGTTATTAGGGAAACCAATACTCCTTTAATCATATTAAAAGGTACTACCGCATAGAAAATAAATGTTGAAATATTATTTATTGCGGGATTAACAGTGGTTCCCATTTTAACGAGGCCATCCATAGGCATATTGAAGAAATATGCATATATCGGTAGAAGCACGAACGCATTCATAAATGCTCCCAATACTACCATGATCATTGTGCCTACCACCAAACCTTTAATGGCAGATTTTAGTGTTTTGTTTTTATAGTAAATAATTGATGCGGGCACCACAAATGAGCATCCGATAATAAAATTAGCTAGTTCACCGGTTCCTACTGTTTGTGTACCAGTAGTAACCAGGTTTAAAAGTATTTTTAAAAACTCAATAATTATTCCTGCAATAGGTCCTAATGCAAATGCTCCTATAAGCACCGGAACCTCACTAAAATCCAACTCATAGAATGGTGGTGCAAACCACAGTGGAATCTCAAACCACATTAATGGTACTGTAGCTGCTGCTAATATAGCCATAACGGCCATAGATTTGATTGAAAAAAGACT
>CAZDWP010000046.1:6559-10580 GCA_964508985.1 uncultured Herbinix sp.
TAAAGCTAAGTTTATACTATTATTCTTCTCGCATCCAGACTTTACTGTCGGTTTTGGAATTTCACCAAATCAGTCATAGTGATTAGATAATCGTATCATTATGAGTCGCGGACTATACCGCCGGTAGGGAATTTCACCCTGCCCCGAAGATTTACCTTATTTAATTTTTATATTATTATCATACATCACTAATATTGCCTTGTCAATTATATAACATAACAAATACAAGGATGATTATCAAAAACTTCTATGCGATATGCCTATAATATAGCTGACCTGACATCATAAGAGCTTATAGTATCATAGTGAGACTTATTCTGTTCTTTGTTGCATCTACACCAAGAACCTTAACCTCAACAATATCTCCTACGCTTACTACATCTAAAGGATGCTTTACAAAGCGCTTGTTTGATAGCTGTGATATATGAACAAGACCGTCCTGATGGACTCCGATATCTACAAATGCTCCAAAGTCTATGACATTTCGAACCGTTCCCTTTAATATCATGCCTTCCTTCAAATCCGCTATTTCAAGCACATCGGTCCTAAGGATTGGCTTTGGCATCTCATCTCTGGGATCCCTTCCCGGTTTTTCTAATTCCTTGATAATATCGACTAATGTGATTTCACCAATGCCAAGCTCTTTAGATAGCTTCGTCTTATCCCCCACCTTCTTGCTTAGTGCGGAATCATTATATCTCTGTGCATCTTTACTGGTAACAGATGCTTTTTGTTCATTTGATGTTTCCTCCTGTAGAGAAACAGATGTCCCTGACATAGCTGCTGCTAATGCCTTTGCTAGAGCTGTATCCTGAGCTTTTACTACAAGTCCGGCTGCCTTTTTATTTTGTTTTAGAGCACTTTCCTTTTTAGGTTCTTCCTTTAAATTATTTTTCAAAGAAACCTTTGTTTGAATCTGTTTCACATCATCTAAGGTCATACCCAGCTTAACTAATAAAGTGTTAGTAGCTTCATAGGATTCCGGATGAACACCAGTTGCATCTAAGGGGTTACTCCCATTACGAATACGTAAGAAGCCTGCGGATTGCTCGAAAGCCTTAGGCCCAAGCTTGGCCACCTTTAGTAGCTCTTTTCTATTATGGAAGCTACCATTTGCTTCCCTATATGCAACAATATTGTTAGCAATAGTCTTATTAACTCCTGATACATATTCTAATAAGGATACAGATGCTGTGTTCAAATCAACACCAACCTTATTTACGCAGTCCTCAACTACCCCTGATAAAGCATCTGACAGCTTTTTCTGATTCATATCGTGTTGATATTGACCTACTCCTATGGATTTTGGATCAATCTTAACCAGTTCTGCCAAAGGATCCTGTAATCTTCTCGCTATGGATGCAGCGCTTCTTTGTCCTACATCAAATTGGGGAAACTCCTCTGTAGCAAGCTTGCTTGCAGAATATACCGAGGCACCTGCTTCATTTACAATTACATAGCTTATGGGCTTATTAATTTCCTTTAAGAAGTCTACTATAATCTTTTCTGATTCTCTGGAAGCAGTTCCATTTCCAACAGAAATCATTGTAATATTATGTTTGTCTATTAATTTCGTAAGTACTCTCTTTGATTCCTCTATTCTATTCTGAGGAGGGGTGGGATATATTACAACAGTATCCAGAACCTTACCTGTACTGTCAACAACAGCCAATTTACATCCGGTACGAAATGCAGGATCCCATCCAAGTACAATCTTACCTGTAATTGGGGGCTGCATTAGTAACTGAACAAGGTTTTTACCAAATACCTTTATAGCTCCGTCCTCAGCCTTTTCTGTCAAATCATTTCTTATTTCTCTTTCGATTGCGGGGGCGATCAACCTCTTATAGCTATCCTCTATTAATGCCCTTAGTATATCATTGGTATGGATATTATCATTGATAATAACTTTCTTTTCTAAGTAACGAAGAATTCTTTCCTCTGGAGCGGCTATTTTTACCGTAAGTATCTTCTCTTTTTCACCGCGGTTTACTGCAAGTATTCTATGACCTGCTAGCTTTTCTATGTTTTCCTCGAAGTTATAATACATTTCATATACTGTTTCAGCCTTCTCATCCTTAGCTAGGGAGGTTAATTTACCTTCCTTCATGGTAGTTTCACGGATATAGCTTCTAAACTCAGCTTGATCGGATACCTCCTCGGCAAGGATATCCATTGCACCGGCGATGGCCTCATCAACAGTATTTACCTCTTTTTCATCTGATAGATAGCTTACAGCAAGCTCGCTAATAGGTCTGTCTGTTTCTTGTGCCTTAATTATTTCAGCTAATCCATCGAGACCCTTTTCTTTGGCAATTGTCGCTCTTGTCCTTCGCTTAGGTCTATAAGGACGATATAAATCATCTACAAGCACCATGGTTGTAGCCTCAAGGATTTGCTTTCTTAACTCCTCTGTAAGCTTTCCCTGCTCCTCAATACTATTTAAAACCTGGGTCTTCTTATCTTCAAGGTTACGTAGATACAATAGCCTCTCATGAAGATTCCTTAGCTGTTCATCATCTAAGGAGCCCGTAACCTCCTTACGATATCTTGCTATAAAGGGAATCGTATTACCCTCATCTATAAGTTGAACAGCCGCTTCTACCTGCTCCAGGCGTATATTCAATTCTTCTTTCAATTGCTTTAAAATATTCATCTCATACTCCTCAAAATTAATATAGTATTTCTGTATAATTCTAGCTGTTATATTTTTACTTTGATTTATACTTGAGATAATAAGAATTTTTCGTGTACTGCGTTCATTGCTTTTTCTACATGGATATCATCAATCAATACTGTAACCCTGATTTCAGAGGTGGAGATCATCTTAATATTTACTCCCACATCATAAAGAGCCTCGAACATCTTGGCTGCAACTCCGGCATTGGTCATCATTCCCGCTCCTACTATGGAGACCTTTGCTACACCCTTTTCCACATCTAACTTTTGACACTTCAGGCTTCCCTGGCGATGGCGTTCTATAGTAGCTATTGTCTCCTCAAGATCATCTTCCTTTACAGTGAAGCTGATGTCCTTAGTTCCGTCTCTACCAATGGATTGTAAAATGATATCAACATTGACATTATGTCTTGCTAAATGGTTGAATAGCTTAAAAGCAACACCAGGCTGATCCTCCAATCCAATTACTGCAATTCGGGCTGTGTTTTTATCGGAAGCCACACCGCTGACAAGCATTTTCTCCATATTTACTACCTCCTTAACTATGGTACCTTCATTTTGATTGATGCTGGAACGAACGACCAGCTTTACACCATATTTCTTAGCCATTTCTACAGACCTGTTATGCAATACCCCCGCTCCTAAAGAAGCCAGCTCAAGCATTTCGTCATATGTGATCTCATCTAACTTTCTTGCGTTAGGGACAATTCTCGGATCGGCTGTGTATACACCATCAACATCCGTGTAAATCTCACACCTATCAGCATGAAGAGCTGCTGCCAAAGCCACTGCGGTTGTATCAGATCCGCCTCTACCAAGAGTTGTATAGTTATCAAATTTGTTTACACCTTGGAAACCTGTAACTATAACTACCCGTCTATCTTGTAGTTCATTTCGAACTCTGTCTGTATCAATCCTTTTTATTCTTGAATTGCTATATACTGAAGTGGTATGCATTGCAACCTGATAAGCATTTAATGATACCGCAGGCACTCCAATTGCATCCAGTGCCATGGCCATCAGCGCGACTGACATCTGCTCTCCTGTAGTAAGTAGCATATCCATCTCCCGTTTAGGAGCATTAGGATTAATGTCCTTAGCCATATGAATTAAAGTGTCGGTCTGTTTTCCCATTGCAGATAACACTACCACGATTTCATTGCCGTCTTTATAGTCTTTTTCGATCCTTTTGGCAACATTAAAAATTCTTTCCTTATCGGCGACTGACGTCCCGCCAAATTTCTTAACTATCAGCATAGCTGCCTCCTAATATTAGTTTTCGTACTTATGATTACTCTCCTTTATCAAATAACCTGTCAATAATATTATATCCTTTAAGAAT
>CAZDWP010000047.1:0-10422 GCA_964508985.1 uncultured Herbinix sp.
TCCACTCAGTATTATCTAAGTACCACTGAATCGTCTCTTTCATACCTTCCTCAAAAGTATAAGCTGGCGCCCAGCCTAATTGTGTCGTAATCTTAGTATTATCAATCGCATACCTCTTATCATGCCCTGGTCTATCTTGAACATACTTAATCAAGTCTTCTGATTTCCCAAGAGTCTCTATAATCAGCTTTACAATCTCAATATTGGCCTTTTCATTATTACCACCCACATTATAAACTTCCCCATCTAATCCCTTATGCAAAACAGTATCAATGGCTGAGCAATGATCTGACACATGTAGCCAATCTCTTATTTGCATCCCATCACCATATACCGGTAAATCGTTCCCTTTTAAACAATTATTAATAATAAGTGGGATTAGCTTTTCTGGAAACTGATATGCACCATAGTTATTACTACAACGAGTCATATTAATTGGAATTCCAAAAGTCTCATTGTAAGCCCTTACCATCATGTCAGCACTCGCTTTAGTTGCGGAGTAAGGATTGTTAGGTTCTAGTGGCATATCTTCTGTAAACAAGCCCGTAGCTCCAAGCTCACCGTATACCTCGTCGGTAGATACCTGTAAGAACTTTACACCCTCTTTATATTCTCTGCAATATTTATCATCTGGATTAACCTTCCAATACTTCTTAGCCGTATCAAGCAAAATCTGAGTACCGATAACATTAGTCGTTATAAAGACTTCTGGTTCTTCTATACTTCTATCGACGTGAGATTCAGCTGCAAAGTTAACAACTGCATTAATGCCATATGCTTTAAATGCTTCATCTATCTTATCCTTATCTCTTACATCTGCTTTAATAAAAGTATATTTGTCGTTATCAGCAATGTCTGATAAGTTTTCAAGATTTCCTGCATAGGTTAGTGCATCTAAATTAATAATATTATAAGTTGGATGTTCCTTTAACATATACTTTACAAAATTACTTCCAATAAATCCTGCTCCGCCTGTAACCAATATATTTCTCATTTATTTCTACATCCTTTCATATATAAGTTTACCAATCCTAATCTTGTAGTTCCTTTAGATATCTCTCTAAGGCATTGTCCCACTCTGGTAATCTCTTAAACCCATTTTGATCACTATTATCCTTACCTAATCTTGAATTCAAAGGTCTAATAGCCCTTGTCGGATACTCCGAAGTTGGTATGGCATTTACTTTAACATCTATCTCAGACAGATTAAATATGCTCACAGCAAAATCATACCAACTGCAATAGCCTTCATTGGCACCATGATATGTTCCATACTTTGTGGTTTGAATCATATCACATATTAAAACCGCCAAATCAGGTGTGTATGTAGGCACACCTATCTGATCATTAATAACATTTAATTCTTCTTTCGACTGGGCTATTTTCAACATTGTCTTTACAAAATTATTGCCATTCGTTCCGTAAACCCAAGAAGTTCTAACGATAAAATATTTATCCAATATTTCTTTAACTAGTTTTTCACCTTGTTCTTTGGAGTAACCATAGTAATTGATTGGATTAGTCTTTTTATCTTCAGGCTGCGGCTGGCTACCTTCTCCATCAAATACATAGTCAGTGCTTATATAGACCATCTTTGCATCTATCTTCTTACAAACCTCTGCTATGTACCTGGTTCCATCTACGTTGACTGCATAACAAGTTTCCTTTTCGTCCTCGGCTTTATCCACTGCTGTGTAAGCTGCACAGTGTATAACAACGTCTGGTCTATAATTCAGTATATAGTCTTCTGTTTGTTTCCTATTTGTCAAATCAAAATCATCTATATCCACACCAATATTGTCTATCCCTAACGCATTGAGCCTTTTTACGACATCATAACCTAATTGTCCCTTTTTACCAGTAACAAGTACTTTTATACTAAAATTCGCATCACTTTCTTCTAACAAGGGTGCGTTTAAATCCTTTTTAGATAAAACTGGATCTTCAACTCCCCAGTTTATCCCGAGTTCAGGATCATCAAATTTGATGCTACGATCATCTTCCATTGAGTAATACTCATCTACTTTATATTGTACTTCCACATCATCCGTAATCGTTAAGAAAGCATGTCCAAAGCCTTTAGGAATGAATAGTTGTTTTTTATTTTCTGCAGAAAGTTCTATACTAAAGGATTTTTTATATGTATCTGAACCTTTTCTAAGGTCTACTACCGTATCAATAATGGCTCCTTTTGTGCATCTAATCATTTTGGTTTGAGCATTAGGATTAGTTTGGAAGTGAATGCCCCTTAGCGTTCCTTTTTGAGCTGAATAAGATTGATTGTCTTGTACAAAGTCAATATCTATACCATTATCTTTAAATTTACTTTTTGAATAGGATTCGGTAAACCATCCTCTGTGATCACCATGTACCTTTGTTTTTATTATTACTAAGTCTTTAAAACCGGTCTTTATAATTTTCATACCGTTTACCACTCCTTTGCATGGCATTCACTACCATTCATATTAATAATGAATTTTTCCCTCAGCTACTCGTTTAAGATGTTCACCATACGGTGATTTACCATAACGCGCAGCTGATTTTAATATGGTTTCTTTGTCTATCCATTTATTGATATAAGCTATTTCTTCTGGTGCTGAAATCTTAATGCCTTGGCGCTTCTCAATTGTCTGAACAAAATCTGCTGCCTCAACTAGACTGTCCATCGTTCCTGTATCAAGCCATGCAAATCCTCTTCCTAGAAGTTGTACATTAAGCTTTTCATCTTCCAGGTACATACGGTTCAAATCTGTAATTTCAAGTTCTCCTCTTTCTGACGGTTTAACTTGCTTCGCAATATCTACTACACGATTGTCGTAAAAATATAATCCCGTAATACAGTAGTTAGATTTTGGGTTTTCAGGCTTCTCTTCGACAGATATTACTTTACCATCTTCATCGAACTCTACGATACCAAAGCGTTCAGGATCATTTACATAATATCCGAATACTGTAGCTTCTCCTTTTTCTGCATTTGCTGTTGCTTCTTTCAGCATGGATGTAAAGCCATTACCGTAAAAGATATTGTCTCCTAGTATCATGGCGCAACAATCATCTCCAATAAACTCTTCCCCTAGAATAAATGCTTGTGCTAATCCATCTGGTGAAGGTTGTTCTTTATAGGATAGTTTAATACCATATTGGCTACCATCCCCTAGTAGTTTTTCAAAATTCGGTAAATCTTCTGGTGTTGATATAATTAATATATCCTGGATACCTGCTAACATCAGTGTGGATAGTGGGTAATAAATCATTGGCTTATCATACACTGGTAAGAGCTGTTTACTTGTTATCATTGTAAGTGGGTACAAGCGTGTGCCTGATCCCCCCGCTAAAATTATTCCCTTCATAATTCTCTCCCTTCGATTAATTGTTAATTTCTGCTGAACAAATCTCTCGCATAAACCGTATCCGCTACATCCCCAATCTCTGATGCTAATATGTAAATAGGACAACCTAAACACTTAAGAAGTAAATTTAGATATCATTATTCTTCTAATATATTTGATATAATAAAATACTCTTAAGAAGTAATAAAACTTATAGCTAATTACATTTTCTTCTTTAAGCCATTTAATATTTTTAACATTACCTTTATACATTTCTTTTAAATTTGATGATAACCCACTGGATCCAAAACTTAATTTTCCTATAGTATTAAATGCAAGTTTTTCAGGCATATGATAAAAATTATATTTGATACATATTTTCATAAAATAGTTTCCATCTTCTGCGTAATGTTGGCTTTCGTCAAACCCACCAATTTCATCATATATACTTCTCTTAAATATGGCTGTACAGGGAGATGGGAAATTCTTTAAACATAGATCAGTTATATTCGCTTTATATAATCCCTTTATTTCTTTCCATAAAATTCGCAAACCAGAATTGTCAAAATCACCACCCAAAAAATCAATCTTAGGGTGTTTTTGTATTATATCTATTTGCCTTTCAATCTTAGAAGATATCCATTCATCATCAGAATCAAGAAATGCTATCCAATTGCCTCTAGCATTCTTCATTCCTTTATTTCTAGCTGAAGAAACACCGCTATTTTTTTGATTGTAAATTTTTATAGGGAGATTTAGATTTTTTTCGCTATAATTTCTGACTAAACCTAGTGAATCGTCCGTTGAACCATCATTAATAACAATTATTTCTAGAATATCGTCTATTCTTGTTTGGTTTTTAATTGAATCAAGCGTAGAAATGATTGTCTTTCTACTATTGTACATTGGAATAACGACAGATATTTTCATTACTCACCTCTTTATATAAAATCTAGTTAATACTTTCCACCCACTTATTATTGTGTTTATTAAATGTTTTTATGACTTTAGCCGGCACCCCTACTGCAATGCAATTATCAGGTATATCTTTATTAACCACTGAATTTGCTCCTATTATACATCCATCACCTATGGTTACACCTGGAAGAATACAAACATTTTCCCCAATCCAAACATTGTTACCTATTGTTACAGGTTTTCTTATTAAACCTCTGTCGTTTGGTGATATTTTAGGTGAAGATTGTTTATCGCCGGAGTAGTCACCATGATTTGTATCACTTATAAATATTTTTGACGCCATTAAACAATTGTCCCCAATAACAACTCCCTCATGTGCCACAAGGTGTACGTTGTCCCCCATCTCACAATGTTTTCCAATAATAAGAGTCTTTTTACTCCCTCCTGGCAAATCAATTCTACATGCATGACCGGTTGTCAACCCCTCACCATATGAAAAACTAGACTTTCCACGTATATAAAAAGGTCTCCTTATTAATCTTGCACCTTTATAAAATAATCTTGTACAAATTAAAGCAAATGTTGTAGATATAAACTCGGAAACAGAATATTGGTTCCCCATTTCATCACACTCCTAAAACATCTATAATCCAATTATCTAAAGAATATCTATTATAAATCTCTTCACTGACCTTTTGATACGGCTTTTTCAAGAACCCTTCTGGAATTTCCACCTTGTTTCTGTCAATAACAGCAATGTTTTCCGGGTTAAAAAAATCATATTGTGTAATACTTTGATTAGTAGTTATTAGTTTTTTATTCATTCCTATCATTTCAATCGTCCTCATAGTAAGACCTGTTTGTTTTGGGTGTTGAACATCAAGTACAACTCTGGTTTTTTCAATAATATCTGCGATTTCAGAACTTTGAATTTTGATGAATTGAAAGTCATCTTTCTTTGAATCAATGAACTCACTTTTAGTAGTCTTATAAAAATAATAGATAAATTTATTCTGTAAGTAACAATAAAAATAATTACTATACTTATTATTCTCCGATATTTGTTTAATTGCTTTAATAACCCGATATCTATCCGAATGCACAGTGCCTATAAAACTAACATCAATTTTATATTCTTCCTGTTGAATATAATCTTTCTTATAATCATCTATAAAGAACAGTGGTCTGAAAATTATCCTTGAATCATTCTTTGTATCTTCGATATCAAATGATAATACTCGGTCAAAGTAATCTAATTTGGACTTAATTCCTCTTATGTTCTCTAATGAATCATATAGATATAAGCAAAATACAGCATCCCTATAAATATCTTTTAATTTTTTTATAATTTGAACTGGCATCATTTCGCATTTAATTACGAAAATATAATCATAGTTTGCACTTGATATATTTTCAATAATTTGGGTGTAATAGTTAATTGTTTTTTTATAAAATATGTGTGGGCTGATTTTCAATAATGCTTTCTCATAAGAATTTTTAATTGATCTTTCATCAAAAAAATCAACTATTGCTCCTAACTCTATCATCTTCTCAGTAATCTTTTGCTCATAACCAAAAAAAGCTGGTGCAATAAATAATATTCTTTTTCCCGTTAGTTTCATCACTTGTATAGTCCTTTGCTTTTCATCTCTTCGATTGAAGCTTCATAATTATCATTTTCAACTTTTTGTTTCTCAACCCAATCTACGAAGTTCGATATCCCCTTGTTAAATTGAACTTTTGGTTCATAGCCTAATAGTGTTTGAATTTTTGTTAAATCTCCTAGATTATGTCTTATATCACCTAACCTATAGTTACCTGAGACATTAATATTAATTGTTGACTTATACTTTTCTCTCAATGTATTCGCTACCGTCAAAACATCTGTTTTTTCTCCAGATCCTACATTGAAGGATTCGAAATTCGCTTTCTCATTTTCAATACCTAAGATTATCGCATCCGTAATATCATCAATATAAACAAAATCTCTTGTTTCCAAACCATCTTCAAATATATTAAGATCATTACCATTTTTGATTTGAGTTGAAAAAATTGAAAGAATACCTGTATATGGGTTTTTAAGTGACTGACCAGGACCATATACATTCTGAAATCTAAACGCAACTACAGGAAGGTTTATTGATTTTCCAATAATCATACATAACTCCTCTTGTGATTGCTTTGTATGTCCATAAACAGAAGTTGGGTGTAATTTGGAGTCTTCATCCGTTGCTAACATCTTTACATTTTGTCTGCAAATTGGACACTTCACCTCAAAATCACCCTGGCTCATATCTTTATCTTCTCTAGAAATAGGATATACAATCCCATGCTCACTGCATTGAAATTTCCCTTCACCATATACCGCCCTAGATGCAGCCACGATTACTTTCTTAACCTGATTTGTCTTGTTTGTAAGTATCTCCATCATCTTTGATGTCCCACCGATATTAGTATCAACATACTTGTTTATCTCATACATCGACTGCCCTGTACCTGTTTCAGCAGCTAAATGTATTATTACATCTACACCCACTATTGCTTTTTCCCAGTCCTCAAATTTCGTTACATCACCTACTACTAATTCACACTTGTCTTTAATTAAGTTGTAAGTATAAGACTCCTCTGGGTTTTCCCCATGAATTTGCTTACTTAAATTATCCAATAATACAACCTGATAACCTTGATTCAATAATTTCAAGGCTAAATTACTACCGATAAATCCTGCTCCACCTGATATCAATACTTTCATCTTTATCCCTACTTCCCCTCTGTTTGTTTTATCGATTCTGGAAATGACACTAAATTAATATTATTGGATATACTCTTCTCATATACCAAGTCACCAAATACCTTATTCACCGTACTTACATTTAGTAATCTTAATAAGGGATTAAATAACTTAGTCATCGTCATCTTCTTACCATGTGCTTCAGCTATCAATCTAACCATCTCACTTGTATTAACATACTCAGTATTCTGTGGAAAGAACAATCCACTACTTCTATTGTCAATTAATTGTTTAACAAACTCTGACAAGTTGTCTATGTAAATCATGCTTCGCCTATTATCTATCATCGGAAATACTGGTGTCTTAAGCGCAAGACCTGCTAACCTAGGATAATTCCCTTTGCAGCCTTTACCATAAACCATAGGTGGTCTCAACGTTGCTACAAGAAACGCATCATCTGCTAGTTTATTAATCAGTTCTTCTGCTTCTATCTTTGATTTCCCATAAGCACAAGTTGCCTTCAGCGGAGTGTTCTTACTTATAATTCCTGTTTCTACTCCATACACACTCATAGAACTTAAGAATATGAACTGCTTCACTCCATCGCCTTTAGACTTCTTAGCAACTGCATATGCTAAATCCCTATTAACTTTATAGTATAATGCCTGATTTTCTTTTGTTTCTTTTATATGCGCTATCCCTGCCACATGAAACACAACATCATATTCGCTAAAGTCTTTCTTCTTCCACGACTCATCTTTCACATCAATCGTGTCTACTTTATATTTGCTAGGTTCCTTCATAAGCCAATTTTCAACACTCATACCTATGTAACTATCTGCTCCAGTAATAAGTATCTTTTTCATCCTGAAATCGACTCCTCATCCTCATGCTGCATTCCAGTCCCACCTTCAAGCACTCCATCCCTCTTAAGAACAGTTGTAATGGTCCCGATGAAACACTTCAAATCCATCTTCATTCCTATCTTCCCCACATAGTCCCCATCAAATCTAGCCTTATCTTCAATCTCAACTGTATCCCTACCATTAATCTGCGCCCAGCCTGTAAGCCCTACAGGAATATCATTAGCCCCATACTTATCCCTCTCATCAATCAAATCATACTGATTCCAAAGAGCAGGCCTTGGTCCTATAATACTCATCTCACCTTTTAAGATATTAATAATCTGTGGCAACTCATCTAATGAAGTCTTTCTCATAAACTTCCCAACCTTAGTTATCCACTGGTCTGGGTTATCTAATAGATGGGTCGGCATGTCACTCGGCGTATCAATCCTCATCGTTCTAAACTTCAATATATTAAAATGTTTCTTATGTATTCCAACCCTCTTTTGCTTAAACAAGACTGGCCCAGGTGAGTCAATCTTAATCGCAATAATCAAAATCAGAAACACTGGAGATAGCACCACCAACCCAACCAAGGCAAGCACAAAATCCATTAATCTTTTCACTTTTAAATACATACCCGCAAATTCCCTTCATTATATACATCATTAATTATGTATTTCCACTCCACTCGATTGAATGGTGATAGGGGTATTACCATTCAATCACCTTTCCATGTTTTTCAAATCCCCAACCCCTTATCCCTTAAGGCTTCCATCCCCAGTCATTCCAACTACCAGTCACGTCGACATATACATCCAATCAAAAAGTTTGCCAATTCTTAATTACATATTTACAAATCCGCTACACCTCTTGATATTACTACATGTGAGGCTGTAATTATCTTTTAACTTAATTACAACCAAGGCACTTCATCCCCAGGAGGCTCATCTTCATCGCCTTCACTTCCATCTTCATGCACACCGCACTTTACTTTTCCATCTTCATAACTGATCACACCACCAGCTGGGCATACCACTTTGAAATTTTCTATAAGAAATTGGTCAAAAGCACTTATACCATCAATATCATTCTCAAGTAGAAAAGCGCTGTACATTCTTTCTACTGTTTTCCGATTAGCAGCACATACACTCTCTTCAACCTTACTTCTGAATCCACTTAATCTAGGAACAGCTACTGCTGCAATAATTCCTAGTATTGCTACAACAACAATTAATTCTACTAACGTAAAACCCCCAGACTTTTTATCCATTGTTCTCACCTTAAAAATTAATCATTAACTTGAACTGCCGATAAATCCTTGTCAGTTGCATCAATCCTCTTCTTTGCTTTCCAAAAGCTTATCAAAATCACTCTTGAACAATCGATCCTGAACAATTCGATATTTCTCAAATTCACTCTCTGCATGAGCTTTAGCAATTTCTGCTGTTACTTTTCCCGCATCCTGTAAAACATTACGGTCAGTCGCTTCTATAAAACGGTTAAGTCTTGTTTCCCAGTCACTCATGGTCATCGGAATATGCCTAAGCGCCATGTCCTCCGCAATATCTAGATAGGCAGAAACAAGTCTCTGTAGTTGTGCCATTTCTGATTCACTCAGATAATTCTTAGCAACGGATACATCAAATTTCTGGATTTTCCCATTAGGTGCATCTTTCCAACTCGTCAATCCCATATGCTTCTTTTCTGCATCTGCACGCTTATAGATGACCTCCGCAGCAGTGTGTCCATGAATAGCCCAATGAAGTTTATTTTGTACAGTTGAAAAGAATCGCCTTGTAGCAGTTGCATTGACATCATAATCAATAGCGGTTGCATATATGTCAGTAATTTTTTGATAGAACTTTCTTTCGCTTAGTCGAATCTCACGAACGCGTTGAAGCTGTTCTTCAAAGTATTGTTTGGTTAAAATGGATCCTCCACTTTTCAGTCGTTCGTCATCCATTGCAAACCCTTTAATCGTAAAATCTTTTACAATTTGATTTGCCCATTTTCGAAATTGCACAGCACGTTCATTATTTACTTTAAACCCAACCGCAATAATGACTTGTAAATTATAATGCTTTACTTCTCTATTTACCTGTCGAGAACCTTCAGTTTGAACTATTAGGAATTTCCTAATAGTTGCTTCCTCTTGAAGTTCATGATCAGAAAAGATTTTTTTGATATGCTCATTGATTGTCGGAATTTCTACATCGTATAAAGTCGCCAACATCTTCTGTGTTAGCCAAATGTTCTCGTCTTCATATCTCATTTCAAAGCTTTGAGAATCATCACCTGTTGCTGCAATATATGTCAGGTACTCTGCTGCGCTTGAACGAATTGCAATATCGTTTTTCTTTTTCACAAGATCACTCCCTTCATCATTTTATATTATACTTTGTATAAACATTTAGAACCATGTGGTTTATCCAAACTACATATTGTATAACGCACTTGCTTTTTCATAACTTTTATTCTACATCTTGTGGTTTTGGTCCTTTCACCATACTCACGTCGTCATAACCATCCAATCTCATCTTACAAATAATAACTTCATCTCCACGAGATTCAACAGATTTTGAATTAATCTCCACAA
>CAZDWP010000048.1:0-10399 GCA_964508985.1 uncultured Herbinix sp.
GCATCTCTTCGTGCTCAGGTAAAAGCCCATGAGGAAGGATATTCACAGGTATTATGGCTGGACGGTGTTCATAGGAAATATATTGAAGAAGTCGGTGCAATGAACATATTCTTTAAAATAAACGGTGTAATTGTTACTCCTAAGTTAAGTGGAAGTATACTTCCCGGAATAACCAGAGATTCTGTTATTACCCTTTGCAAGGACTGGGGATATAGAGTAGAGGAAAGATTAATATCCATAGATGAGATTTTTGATGCACATCAAAGTGGATTACTTGAAGAGGTATTCGGTACAGGTACTGCGGCGGTTATATCTCCTGTTGGGCATCTTCGCTGGAAGGATCATGATATGCAGGTTATGGATGGTGGTATAGGTAAGTTGAGCCAGAGGTTGTATGATAACCTGACCGGTATTCAACTTGGTGATGCTCCTGATATTCATAATTGGACAGATGAGGTAAGGTAACACTTGCAGACCTGTTAATTATGTATTATGATATATAATATATCAAATTTCACCATACAAGAGAAATAATCGTGGGTGTAATTTAAGATAAGAGGGAAAGGTACAGGTGTTAGAATGAATCAGTCATATGCAGAAGCAGGTGTTAAAAGAAGAGATACAGTGGCCACTATGGGACTTAGAATTTTGATGTTTTTAGCTATTTTTATAGGTCTGTTTTTAATATTACTGGGACAGCTTTTTAGCTATATAGGTGTGGTTTTAATAATCTTAGTATTTTTCCTCTATCCGAGATTAAGTGTGGAATATGAGTATGTATTTGTAGATGGACAGCTAGATTTTGATAGGATTATAGCTAATTCAAAGCGTAAGACTATACTGCGCATAGATTTTGATCAAGTTGAATTAATGGCTCCTTATGATTCCCCTGCCCTTGACAATTATAAACATATACAAATGGAGAAGAAGGATTTCTCTTCTCTTAGTAAGGATAGCAAACCATATGCTATTATATCCAGTTCAGGAAGTAAGAAGCTATTAATTCTTTTTGAGCCAAATGAAAATATGCTTAATACAATTAAGCAAAAAAACACAAGAAAAGTTGTCATATATTAGTAATTAATTGAGGCTGTGCATATAACTATTTGCATAAGCCTCATATTTCTATTCAAAATTCTTTTAATGTTGACAATACTAAGATAATTAGCTATACTTTTAAAAATATTTATCAGATGTATATGTAACTAAGTGTATAATTGCGAAGCAATTATTTATCCAAAAAGAAAGTGAGGATGATTACAATGGGTCAAATCATTGGCGAAGGAATAACATTTGATGATGTATTGCTGGTACCTTCCTATTCCGAGGTATTACCTAATCAAGTGGATCTTTCAACACAGCTGACAAAAAGCATTAAGTTGAATATACCCTTGATGAGTGCGGGTATGGATACTGTAACAGAGAACCGTATGGCTATTGCTATGGCTAGACAGGGTGGTATTGGCGTAATTCACAAGAATATGTCTATCGAGGAACAGGCGGAAGAAGTGGATAAGGTAAAACGATCGGAGCATGGGGTAATAACAGACCCTTTTTATTTATCTCCTGAACACACCTTACATGACGCTAATGAACTGATGGCTAAATATAGAATATCTGGCGTGCCTATAACTGTAGGTAAAAAGCTGGTTGGTATTATTACTAATCGTGACCTAAAGTTTGAAGAAGACTTTACGAAACAGATAAAGGAATCGATGACTTCAGAGGGATTGATTACGGCAAAGGAAGGAATCACCTTAGACGAGGCCAAACGTATATTAAGTGCCGCTAGAAAGGAAAAGCTTCCTCTTGTAGATGATGAAGGAAACCTAAAGGGATTAATTACTATTAAGGATATTGAAAAACAAATTAAGTACCCTCTTTCGGCAAAGGATGCACAGGGCAGACTCCTATGTGCCGCAGCAGTAGGCGTAACAGACAATATTATGGATCGTATAGATGCACTTATTAAGGCAAAGGTAGACGCCATAGTTATTGATACTGCTCATGGACATTCTGCTAATGTACTTCGAATAGTTAAGATGGTAAGGGATGCTTATTCGGATATACAGATTATTGCAGGAAATGTGGCAACAGGAGAGGCAACACTGGATTTAATTAAGGCAGGGGTTGATGCAATTAAGGTTGGAATAGGACCCGGCTCTATATGTACCACTAGAGTAGTTGCAGGTATCGGAGTACCTCAGATTACCGCAATCATGGATTCTTATGAGGTTGCCAGAACATATGGAATACCTGTTATTGCAGACGGAGGTATAAAATACTCCGGAGATATTACAAAATCACTTGCTGCAGGTGCAAACCTATGTATGATGGGAAGCATATTTGCAGGCTGTGATGAAAGCCCTGGCACCTATGAATTATATCAGGGAAGAAAATATAAGGTTTATAGGGGTATGGGATCTATCGCAGCTATGGAGAAAGGAAGTAAGGATCGTTACTTCCAGACAGACGCCAAGAAGCTTGTACCTGAAGGTGTAGAAGGACGTGTAGCATATAAGGGCACCTTGGAGGATACCGTATTTCAGTTAATCGGTGGCTTAAAAGCAGGCATGGGTTACTGCGGTGCAGGCAACATAGAGACACTACAAAGAACTGGAAAGTTCGTAAAGATTACAGCTGCATCCTTAAGAGAAAGTCATCCGCACGACATTCATATTACTAAGGAAGCACCAAACTATAGTGTAGAAGAGTAATAATAAAATATTGGGGTTGCTTCGTAGTTAATTGAGGCTGCTTCAAAATTGTACTAGGTGCACACAGGTATGACCATAATGCACCTGATATTTTGAAGTAGCCGCTTAATATTATGAAGCAACCCTTTTTATTTCTTCTATGCAGATTAGTATGATTTATAATGATATAAATGGAATATAATATAAACATAATGTTTGTTAGTTTATCTGAAAATTTAGATTTTACAGGGATAAGGTTATATCTCTGCCGATGGGAGTGTATTGTCTATAGCTTACTCCGGTGGCATCTAGCATCTTTTTTGAAGCGATAACTATATCGGTTTCTGAATACTTGTCGCTCTTGTAGATTATTTCTTTGATTCCCTTCTGGATAATGGCCTTCGTGCATTCGTTACATGGAAATAGGGTGGTATATATCTTTGCACCTTTAATATCAATTCCAGTGTAATTTAGAATGGCATTTAACTCAGCATGACATACGTATAAATACTTAGTATCCAATGAATTCCCCTCACGGCTCCATGGGAAATCGTCATCAGAGATGCCTATCGGCATACCATTATACCCAACAGAAAGAATTTTGTTATCCTCGCTAACAATACATGCACCTACGCGTGTACTGGGGTCCTTACTTCGTTCGGATGATAAAAGAGCAATGCCCATAAAGTATTCATCCCATTTTATATAATCTTTTCTTTTCATATTCAAAACCCCCTCGTATATCTTAAAATTCAGTATCTTTATTCTATCTCACCGGCAGTCTGTACCTTTATAATATTAGTAGAACCTGTGATGCCAAGAGGAACACCAGCAGTCATAACTGTAAGATCTCCTTTGTTTATATAGCCAGCTGACTCAACAGCCTCTAGAGCGTGGTCAAACAATTCAAATGTATCATGCTCGACAGCAATAAGGAGAGGCTTAATGCCCCAGGCCATATTCAGTTGTCTACATATAACAGGATTTGTTGTACAACCCATTATATTACATTGTGGACGAAATCTGGAAATCATTCTAGCAGTTTTGCCTGATGTGGTAACTGTTACAATCATTTTTGCATTAAGATCATGGGCTATTGTAACAGTAGCCCGGGAAATGGCATCCGTTACATCGAGCTCGTCAAGATGCTCCCGTTGAATAAAGCGCTTTTTATAATCGATATCTTCTTCAGTTCGTATAGTGATCTTTATCATGGTGCGTAGGGATTCTAAAGGATAATTACCTGCAGCAGTTTCTCCCGAAAGCATAATAGCGCTGGTCCCGTCATATATAGCATTTGCCACGTCTGTAGTCTCTGCACGGGTAGGTCTTGGATTCTTAAGCATAGAATCAAGCATCTGTGTAGCAGTTATAACCTGCTTGCCGCTATTATACACCTTTTTAATGATTTTCTTTTGTAGAGCAGGCAATTCCTCGAAAGGAATTTCAACACCCATGTCGCCTCTGGCAATCATAATTCCATCGGCATTTTCAATTATTTCGTCAATATTATTTACACCCTGCAGATTTTCAATTTTAGCAATAAGCTTAATCTGCGATTGATGTTTATTCAGCATTTTCCTAATTTCGAGGATATCTTCTGATGTTCTTACAAATGAAGCTGCTATAAAATCAAATTTATGCTCGATGGCAAATAAAATATCCGAGCGATCTCTCTCACTTATATATGGCATGGATAGATGGACGCCAGGAATATTAACGCCCTTTCTGTTTGAGATAACACCGTTATTTTTTACTCTACAGATTATGTCAGTAGAGGTTACCTCTTCAACGGTCAACTCGACAAGTCCGTCATCGATTAATATCTTTATTCCGGGATCAACATCGTATACTAAGCTGGGATAACTGATTGAAACCTGCGTTTCATCCCCCTCCACCTCTCGTGTGGTCAATATAAATTGCTGTCCTGCACTAAGCTGTACCGGTTGATTATCCTTAAAGTCACCTATACGTACTTCGGGTCCCTTAGTATCCATAAGTGTTGCTACTGGAATACCCATTTCGTCACGAAACTGCTCTATCTTTTTGAATCTCTTTAAATGCTCATTATGATCCCCATGGGAAAAGTTAAATCTGGCAACATCCATTCCCAGACGAATTAGTTCCTTCATAATATCATCATTGTCAGTTGAGGGCCCTAGGGTACAAATAATTTTTGTTTTTCTCATTTTTTTCTCCGTTTCTTTATTTAGTGATTTGTTATATTTTAATACAAAGGTTTTTACGGTATTTGATTCCAGAGTGCTTCTTTAGGTATAGATATACTAGATATAAAATCAAGCTTCCGATAAGTATAAACGCAATAATCAACATAGCACTGTGAAGGAAAAATGTTTCGGGTAATATATTAATTACAGGATCGGTTATGGGATCGAAAATCCAATAATCATTACTAAAAAATATCTTATGAAATATCAAAAATGATGTGTCAAAATCTATAGCTAGTAGCAAGCCTACTATTAAGGGTAAAATTATTGCTGTAATAGACGATACCAAAAGGTAATTGTTGTCCCTATTACGTGATTTATAGATAATAATAACTACAGCCATAATTAATGAAAAGGCTGCAAGCCAATAAAATGCAACAAAAATATCCTTTACCTCCTTGAAATGTTGAATACCGGAGGGGGATGCATCTAGTGAAGGGAAGGAAAGACTACCCTTATGAAGAGGAGATGAGTAATCGATTAATGCATCATAATTTTCAATGATTACCTCTTTAGAATATCCTGATGTTTCAGGTATATTCAGTAGCTTAACATCTAAGTAATATAATGGTCTGAAATTAATAGTGATGACAAGACCTAGAGATAAGAATAAGACGGTAAATACTAATCCAATTAATAAATCAGTTATTTTAAATCGTTTTATATTCCCCATGTTCTCTCTCCTTTTATGTTCAATTTCATAGGAATTATAGTATACTTTTGCGAGGTTTGCAACTGAAATTAGGAGCAAATATTAAAGGGTATCAAGCACAATTGTGCTTGATACCCTATTTTGTTGTTACAACCACCTTACTATAACTTTTAGATATGTTTATATATATAAACATTACGTTAAGTATTCTCGATTATAACCTTGTTACATTCGCAGCCTGAGGACCTTTCTCGCCATCAACCACTTCGAATTCAACACTGTCGCCTTCTTCAAGAACCTTGAAGCCGTCCATTACTAGTGCTGAGAAATGTACAAATACATCGTTTCCTTCCTCATCGGATAAAAAACCAAACCCCTTTTTTGCATTAAACCATTTTACTGTACCCTTTTTCATAAAAAAGCCTCCTAAAAACAGAATGAAATTGAATTACCTTATATTCGGTAATGATAGGCTAAACTTACCACAATTCCTTATAAAAGTCAAACATTCTTTGTGATTATTTGTAACATTTTCTTAATATAATCAATGATAAATTGCCTTATGATATATCGTAATTTTATTATTTGTTATAAATGACAAATAAACTAATTTATGTTATTATGTATAAGCGATTACTAGAAATTGCCATACTTATTATATCGAATATGATTAGACTAATATAGATAGATTTTTATGAAACGGAGGAGAATAGATGAAGATGAATATACCTTTAGAGTATCGATTAGTATTTGACGAGAAATTAGATGATTTACATGGAGTAGGAGCTTATATTTTGCATGTTAAAACAGGCGCAAAGATAGCTCTGATAAAAAATGATGATAATAACAAGGTTTTTTCCATAGGATTTCGAACACCTCCAAGGAATAGCACAGGAGTATCTCACATCATAGAGCATAGTGTTTTGTGTGGCTCTAAAAACTTCCCAGCAAAGGATTCCTTTGTCGAGTTAGCAAAAGGGTCACTTAATACATTTCTTAATGCTATGACCTATTCTGACAGAACATTATATCCTTTAGCCAGTCAGAATGATCAGGATTTTAAGAATTTAATGCATGTATACCTGGATGCGGTTTTATATCCAAATATATATAGTAGGAAGGAAATATTTGAGCAGGAAGCATGGCACTATCACTTAGAGAATGAGGACGATGATCTTCAGATTAATGGTGTGGTCTATAATGAGATGAAGGGTGTCTTTTCATCTCCCGAACAGCAGCTATGGAGAATGAATCAAAACACACTATTTCCAGATACGTCCTATGGAGTGGAATCAGGCGGTAATCCTGAGTGCATACCTGAGCTTTCTTATGAAGAATTTCTAGAATTTCATAGAACCTATTATCATCCATCAAATAGCTATATATACTTATATGGCGATATGGATTTTGAGGAACGACTCGATTGGCTTGATAAGGAGTATCTGTCTAAGTTTGAATATTTAAAGGTGGATTCGAAGATAGCTACCCAAAAGGGATTTGATGCCCTTAGAGATATTGAAGACTTTTATTCACTTGGAGAGGATGAGAATCCGAAAGAAAATACTTATCTAAGCTTAAATATAGCCATCGGCGGTGAAAAATCCAAGGAGATTTCCTTAGGCTTTCAGATTCTAGATTATGTGCTATATGAGGCACCGGGAGCACCAGTAAAGCAAGCATTATTAGATGCAGGAATCGGTAAGGATATCTTGAGTCAATTTAATAGTGAATATCTTCAACTGGCAATTTCCATAATTGCAAAGAATACAGATGAAGACAAGAAACAGGAATTTCTATCTGTAATTAGAAGCACATTAACTAAGCTCGTAGAAGAAGGGTTAAATAAAAAGTCTCTTCTAGGAGCAATTAACATATTAGAATTCAAATATCGAGAGGCCGATTACGGCAGCTACCCAAAAGGGCTTATATATGGACTTAGTGTTATGAAAAGCTGGCTTTATGATGATAATAAACCCTTCTATAATTTAAATGATAATTTACTTTATGATAAAATGAAAAAGTATGTCGATACGGGATTTTATGAGAAGCTTATTAGGGATTACATGTTAAATAATAACCACGCATCGCTTGTTGTATTAAAACCTAAGGTAGGCCTTAATAGGATAACTGAGTTAGATGCGAAAGAAAGACTTACTTCCTACAAGAAAAGCCTTTCAAAGAATGAGATTCAAAAAATAATCAGTGATACTAAAAATTTAAAACGATACCAGGAGACTCCTTCAACGAAGGAGGAATTAGAAACCATTCCGCTACTAACAAGAAAAGATATAGGACCTGACCCACAACCCATATATAATGAAGAAAAGACAATAGACGGTGTCAGAGTCATTCACCATGAGGTGTTTACAAATGAAATTGCATATTTTAGGCTACTGTTTGATATTAAGGATATACCAAAGGAGCTAATTCCTTATCTATCCTTGTTATCTTCGGTACTTGGATATACTGATACAGATAATTACAGCTATTTGGAATACTCTAATGAGGTGAATCTTCATACTGGAGGTATATATCATGACGTAAAGAGTTATTCGGTTAAGGGAAAACCTGATGAATATTCACCTAAGTATGAGATTGGAGCCAGGGTAATGTATGATAAGCTCCCCGAAGCCTTCGGACTTATAGACGAAGTACTCTATCATACTCAGTTAAAGGATTATAAGCGGCTAAAAGAAATTATCGATGAGATGAAATCAAGAATGCAGTCGATATTCCAATCCTCAAGCCATATGGTTGCAGTAAACAGGGCTATGTCTTATTATTCTGTACAAGGCTTGTTTAAAGAGCTTACCCAGGGAATATCCTTCTATGAATTTGTAGAGAATTTAGCCAACAATTATGGTCAGATGAAGGACACCATAATTACAAAGCTCAAGGAATTAATGGAGATGGTATTTGTTAAGGATAAGCTAATTGTAAGCATTACAGCTGATAAAGCCGGTTACGAGGCATTCATGAAAGGTTTTATACCTCTTATGGATGGCTTAAAGGAAAATGTCTCAGAAAGACAGCTATTAGGATATGACGTCAAGCTTCCTCTTAAGCCAAAGGGCTTAAATGAAGGCTTTAAATCTGCTATGCAGGTTCAGTATGTGGCCAGAGCAGGTAATTATTTTGAAAAGGGCTATAAATATACTGGAGCTCTTAAGGTATTAAGGATGATTTTAAGCTATGATTATCTATGGAATAATGTAAGAGTAAAGGGTGGAGCATATGGTTGTATGTGCGGATTTTCTGGAGTCGATGGAGATGTATACTTTACTTCATATCGTGATCCAAATTTGAAAAACACGAATCTGGTTTATGAGGGAATTCCTGAATTTATTAGGAATTTTACTGCAGAAGATAGGGATATAACTAAGAGCATAATAGGTACCATTAGCACTCTTGATACTCCCTTGACTCCCAAGACAAAGGGTGCAAGATCCTTAAGTATGTTACTTACAGGCTTAACCTACGAGGATTTAAAAAAGGAAAGAGATGATATTATAAATGTTACACAAGAGGATATCCGTGCTCTTGATAAGCTTGTTGAGGCAGTCCTTGTGCAAGGTAATATATGTGTAATTGGGAATGAGAGCAAGATTGAAGAGGACAGCGAGTTATTTTATGAAGTTAAAAATCTAATGAAATGAATTGAGGTAAATCATGCACGACAATAAGAAAAAATCTGGGTTTGTTACTCTGATTGGAAGACCGAATGTCGGTAAGTCCACATTAATGAATCATCTAATTGGGCAGAAAATCGCTATTACATCAGGTAAGCCCCAGACAACTAGAAATAAAATACAAACAGTATTTACTGATGAAAGGGGTCAGATAATATTTCTCGATACTCCTGGAATTCATAAGGCTAAAAATAAGCTGGGTCAATATATGGTTAGCGTTGCTGAAAGAACACTGAAGGAAGTTGATGTTGTCCTTTGGCTTGTAGAGCCCAGTACATTTATAGGTGCAGGAGAGAGGCACATTGCTCAGCAGCTTTCGACGATTAAAACGCCTGTATTACTTGTAATTAATAAAATTGACACCGTTAACAAGAATGAGATTCTAACCTTTATTAATGCTTATAAGGATATTCTAAACTTTGCAGAAATTATTCCTGTTTCGGCACTTAAGGGTGAAAATACTGAAGAGCTAATGAAGATAATATTTAATTATCTACCCTATGGACCTCAGTATTATGATGAGGATACCATAACCGATCAGCCGGAGAGACAGATTGTAGCAGAGCTAGTCAGAGAGAAGGCACTGAGATATTTAGATGAAGAAATACCCCATGGTATAGCCGTAAGCATAGATCAGATGAGTGAAAGAAGTAATCGTAAGGATGATGCTAATTCTTTAGATGAGTCGGTTTCAACTGGTATAATGGATATCCATGCTACAATTATCTGTGAACGAGATAGTCATAAGGGAATGATAATTGGTAAGGGAGGAGCCATGCTAAAGAAGATTGGCACTTCGGCAAGAAGAGAAATTGAAAATTTACTTGATTGCCAAGTAAATCTCCAGCTTTGGGTCAAGGTTAAGAAGGATTGGAGAGACAGTAATTTATTACTGAAAAATTATGGTTATAATGAAAAGGACATAAGATAATAAAATTACAAATGGGATAATCTAACCAGTTTAGAAAATTACTAGATGGGAAACCTATAATATAGATATTAAAACAACTTTCTATCTTTTTAACAGAATGTATCTTATTTCGTTCTAAACGACAAAACATATTTATCATGGTTAGGGGGCTCATTTATGAAGAATTATGATTATTGGAGAGATTTTGTCCAGACAGGCAAGAT
>CAZDWP010000049.1:0-10362 GCA_964508985.1 uncultured Herbinix sp.
CTACCTTGAGAATCTCCTCTGTCATTCCGATTGAATGCCATATCATAACCTCCTTTATAAATTTTATTATTACCTTACTAGCAAGGAGGTTTTACCTCCTTATCCGATAATTTATTGTTCTATTACAATTAATTAAATGGTAGCTCTTCGTCTATACCATCTGGAATATTCATAAATCCGTCTCCCATAGCGGAGCTAGGCTCTGGCGAAAAATCCTTCTGATAATCATTACCACCTGAATTGGGATTGCTTGATTTACTTTCAGCAAATTCAACCTCCTCCACAATAACATCAGTGGTGTAGACTTTCTGTCCTTCATTATTAGTATAACTACCTGTTTGAATACGTCCGACAGCAGCCATCTTCATGCCTTGTCTAAAATATTTCTCTACAAATTCAGCTGTCTTACCAAAGCATACACAGCCAATAAAATCTGCATCTTGATTATCACCGGCTCTTTTAAACCTACGGTCTACAGCCAATGTAAATCTCGCAACTGCGGTCGAGCTTTCTCCTTGTGAATATCTCATATTGGGGTCTCTTGTCAAACGTCCCATTAATATTGCTTTATTCATTGTTACTACCTCCCTTTCATAATTCGCCTTAGGGTAGTACTCTTAGGCATCTTTTCTGATGCACAAAAATCTGATTACTTTTTCCATGATTCGAATTCTTTGTTCAATCTCACCTGGAACTTTGGAATCAGCTTCGAATTGGATGAAATAATAGAAGCCTTCATTCATTTTCTGAATTTCATAGGCTAATCTTTTTTTGCCCCAGTCATCCAAGTTGGTAACTGTGCCACCGAATCTGGTAATAAGCTCTTTTACAGCCTCTAGGGTTGCAGCTCTTTCTTCATCCTCGATTTTTGCATTAACAACTAAGGCTAATTCATATTGATTCATAGTTGCCTTGCACCTCCTTTTGGTCTCTGGCCCTTTTCTAATACTAAAACAGTTTTAGTATTTAAAGAGCAAGGAATTTTTAGTATAACATATCACAATTAAATATATTAACATAGGTTGACAAATAAAACAATCTATTTTTTTACTGATTATATTAAACTTTTGTAGGCAAAATGCTGCATTTTCCCTATTCATACAATCTTTTGTAATCTCTTAATCTCTTTTGAAGTAGGGTAAGTATATCCTCAGGCTCCATATCCTTTGCGAGCTCTGTATGTATTTGAATTGCCGGTTGCTTTAGATATAGATTCCTTTTAGCTAGCTTCCAGTTTGGATGAGCTAGCTTGGACATAAATTCTTTTCTATTCTCAAGGATGATCCCTATGGTTTCCGTATTATGATGTGGTATAATCACAAATTCTTTAATATCCTTATAGGATATAAAACCAAATCCACCTCCTACGGAGGAGCAGTCATTTACTCCGTCCATGGATATGATCAGCAATTTTTTTTCTTTTAAGACCTGTAAAATTGCTATCACAAAACCTACTATAAAGACTACTGCTGCCAATATCCCAATAGCAATATATAACTTATTCTCCTTCATAACGCCATAAATAATGATTGCTATGAAGGCTACAAGCATAAAGAAATTTGCCAATGACATGGCAAATGCTCTGTGATTTGTCTCTTCAATAATTATATCTCCCATTTATTTCTTTCCTCTATCCTTAAAGCTCTCCCTTATATCAAGGTTTGCAATTGTTTTCATTGTAAATGTTTTACTCGTCTTTTTCAAGTAGTAACAATATATAAATATGAACATATATACATTGATAATATCCATTGATATTATTATTCGAATCAATTAAAATAATGCTATATAATGATTTACCCGAAAGGAGAAGCAACATGAATAATAAGCTTAATTTATCCGTATCCCAGAATGATAGGATACCCTTCAACAATAATGCTATGTTCTGTATAGGGACAGGCCGCATGGGTCTAGCACTACAAAAAGCTTATCATGATCAACTAGAGTTCGTACAAAATGAAATTGGATTTTCCTATATACGTGGGCATGGTTTGTTTTCTGATGACATGGCTATCTATCAGGTATATCAAGAAAACGGTAAGGAAAAGATTGAATACAACTTTACTTATCTTGATATGGTCATGGATGATTATCTATCCTTGGGAATAAAGCCATTTTTAGAGCTTGGGTTTATGCCACGACATCTTGCCTCTGGTGATCAGACAGTATTCTATTGGAATGGAAATGTCACTCCCCCTAAGGATTACGACGAATGGTCAAGACTAGTTAAGGCAACACTTCTTCATCTGATAGACCGTTATGGCAGAGATGAAGTCATTACTTGGCCAATCGAGGTCTGGAACGAGCCTAATCTGACAGCCTTTTGGAAGGATGCAGATATGCCTGAGTATTTTAAGCTGTATGAATGTACAGCGAAAGCCGTAAAGGAAGCCAATCCTGATTTTCGAGTAGGAGGACCGGCCATATGCGGCGTGGATGATGTAAGATGGCTTAAAGAGTTCCTAACTTTCTGTGACGATAAGCAGGTACCCCTTGATTTTGTTACAAGACATGCATATGCAACAGAAAGTCCCGAGCATATCGGTCACTATGCTTATCAAAAGCTAAGAACTCCTGAAGTTTTCCTTGATGAACTGAAGGTCAGCCGTGATATAATTGACAGTTTTTCAAGATTTAAGGGTATGGAGATGCATATAACTGAGTTCAACACCTCTTACACCCCAAGAAACCCCATCCATGACACTAATCTAAATGCAGCTTATACAGCAAGGCTATTAAGTGAAATGGGTGATACTTGTGCCTCATATTCCTATTGGACCTTTGGTGATATCTTCGAGGAATCGGGCCTTGCCTTTACTCCTTTCTCCGGCTGCTTTGGCTTAGTTGCAAACGGCATGATACCAAAGCCTACATTTTGGACCTTCGAATTCTTTAACAGATTAAAAGGTCAAGGAGTTGCACGTAATAACAACATGATCCTTACCAAAGGAGAAGATAATACATATCACGGTGTCGCATGGAATCCTGTTGAAGATATCTTACAGGAAGATAATATAGATATAAATCTATCCTTTCCTGCAACCGAGGATGAATATGTGATTATAACCCGCTTAGTGGATGAGCACAGCTGTAATCCCCTTAAGAATTGGATAGATTTAGGACTACCAAGTAACCCATCGAAGGAGCAATTAGAATTAATTCGTTCCTGCTCTTATCCCAGAACCGAAACGAAAAGAATAAAGTCCCAAGGCGGCTTTATAAATCAAAGCTTATCATTATCTAGAAATGCCTTGTTATATTTCGAGATTAAAGCCGTAAAGCCTTCACCTGATCGCGGTTTTTGTCCTGACAAAATTCAAGGAGCATATGTGAAAGAATAATACTATAACAGAGTCATATTTGCATATAATACGGAGGTCATTACTTATTCTGACCTCCGTATTTATTGCTTATTAATATTTAGTTCTTCTCAACTGCTTTTCTAACTAGTAGCCAGCTCAGTCCTACCGCAACTACTGTAAACAATGCACAGGTTAAGAGCAGATTATAAGGATTACCTGTTTTACCTCCAAATACATATCCGAAAAACTTATTGAGTGCTACTGCTACCTTTCCCTCAAATACTGCCGCATCAAGCACTGGCAACAGAATCATTAATGATGTGGGAACGCCTATTGATACTGCTATCTTTAGCATCTTACTCATTCTATAATATGCAGTTGTTATAAAATATCCTGCAACCATAGCTGCTACATATATACCTATTGTTATAAGAATAGCTTCAAGATTCATCACAACAATATGCAAGGATTCTGACCTCTCATAAAACATCTTTTCATACATTCCGGTTATTTGAAAGCGATCACTCACATCGTTTAATAGTCCTCCTACATTAACAATAAATCTATCAACTACTGCCATAAATGCGCTAGTTGCTAATATTGTTATAAGCCTTCCGATAAACATAGATTTTCTAGTGGTTCCATTCTGAAGCATCAAAAGAAATGTTTCTTTGAAAGAATTTAGCCCTAATATGAACAAGAAGATTATTGCTGAGCCTTCATTACCACCACCACTTATAAAATCGGTCGAAGAACTAAAAACGGTTAGAATTCCAAACAAAGCTATAACAAGAATTACTACCAGGTAAAATATTTTTATTGACTTTATATATTCATTTATTTGATATTTGGTTGCAACTTTAATATTCATGATAATAAACCTCCTCCCTACGCATTGGTAAGCTGTACAAACAGCTTCTGCAGATCCATCTTTGTTATCTCTAGTCCCTTGGGTACCTCATTCCTGATTACCTTTCCCATGATATAGGCTAATTTTAATCCACCCATGGCATCTGTACTAATCACTTCTTTGCCTTTTATAAATTCATCTACGAGACTGGCCATACCGGATACGGTATAACCCACTGACATAAGCTCTTCCCTAGATTCATTCTTGATTATCTTACCCTTCTTAATTATGATGACATCCTCAATAACATTGGATACCTCTTCAATCAGGTGAGTAGATATTACATATGTGGCAGGAGAATTACTATATTTCTCAATAAGTAGCTTATAGAATATATCCCTGTGATTTGCATCAAGCCCCAACACAGGCTCATCCAATAATACATAGGGTGTGTTAACAGATAGGGCTATGATAACCTTAAAAATCGAATTATACCCTGTGGATAAGGACTTAACATTCTTCTTCAGGCTTAATTCAAATATATCTGCCAGCTTGTTAGCATACTCCATATCAAAACCCGGATAGAACTCCTTAGTCCAACGAAAAATCTCTTTAATTTTCATGTTTTCAGGGTAGAAGTTTTTCTCACCCATCATATATATTTTCCTTAGTGCCTCATCATTTTCCATTGAAGGCTTGCCATCCACAAGAACTTCTCCCTTATCCGAGAAAATTCTATTAGTAATAATGTTAAGCAAGGTGCTTTTTCCTGCGCCGTTTCTTCCAAGTAATCCGTAGATCCTATTTTCTTCGAAATTAAGGCTTACTCCATCTAGCGCGCAGGTGTTTCCAAAGTTCTTACTAATGTTTTTAATTTCTATACTCATTTCACATACCCTCTTTCTAACAGTGTTATAATCTCATCCTTAGAAATACCCAGACGAGCTGCTTCTTCAATTAGGTTTTTGATATAATTATCAAAAAACTGTTCTCTTCTCTTTCCCTTAAGCTTCTTTACAGCTCCATCAGCTACAAACATTCCGACCCCCCGTTTCTTATAAATTATCCCTTCATCTACCAATATGTTAATTCCCTTAAGTGCCGTAGCGGGATTAATTCGGTAGTTAACAGAAAACTCTGTTATTGAAGGAATCTGGCTTTCCTCTTTAAAGGCTCCAGACAGAATGGCATCTTCAATTCCTTCTGCTATTTGAATAAATATAGGGCGTTCTTCATTAAATTTAATATTCAGGCCAATCCCTCCTTAAGTTTGTTGGTTAATTACTTGAGTAACTAACTACTATAGTATATGCTGATTTCTTTTTTGTCAATACCTTTTTTTATTTATTTTTTTAATTAGTAGCAGGTACTGAAATCAGTACCTGCTACCAATTAAGAAAATTGATTAATGATGGAAGATATGATAGTATTAATTTTGAATATAAGCTTATGAATCGTTAAAAAAGTCTGGCGGAGGTAAGATAACAATGGCTAGAAGTATTACAGTTAATAACTGTGTGAGGAAAGATATAGATGAGCTTTCCCAATTTGCATATAGGATAAATGGGATGGTTGAACATTCATCTACCTTTTGTTCCAAAAATCTTGACTCAATCTATAGAGATTTTGACACTAATATTTCATCAAATAGCACAGTTGAATGTAGACAAGGCAATCAATTGATTGGTGTTCTGGATTGCTATATTGACGATGAAAAGAGCAATATAGACTGTAGCCTACTCATTGAACCTGGGGTATGCTATGAGGATATTGCAAGAAGACTATTAGATGTGATTCGAAAACAGTTCAGCTCCTCTATGAAATACACCTTCTTTTTTCCAAAGGAAAACATAAATTGCAGTGACTTTCTTGATAAGATAGGCGCACACCGTGAAGTAAATGAATATGGGCTTTTTTTAAATCGTGGTAGTGAGAAACTTTTTTCTAATTCATTTACAGCCATTGATTTGCCTGGGGAACAATATACACAGTTTGTAGAACTGCATGATAATGTTTTTCCAGACATTTACATATCAGGCAAGGACATTGTAAATGATATTGGAAAAAAGCATTTTGTATTTACAATAATAGATAATGGACAAATCATTGCATATAGTGTTCTTCGATTAGACGGAGGGAAAAATGCAACAGCAGAAATAGTAGCTGTTAGGGAAGATTTTCGACACAAGGGCTATGGACGGGCAATATTATCCCATCTCATTACACAAGCCTATGAGAATTATGGAATAGATTGCATTCAGCTTATAGTTGATGGCGATAATGAAAATGCCATACACTTATATCTTGAATTAGGGTTTGTTCTAGAATCTGAGAATTGCTGCTATACTTTATAGAGGACAAGGGCAAGACAAGGGTACGTTTCTGCTGTCTTGCCCTTATCTTACTGTCCGTAGTAAGCATTAGGTCCATGCTTTCTAAGGAAGTGCTTATCCTGTAAATAATCAGGTGCCGGAATCATACTACTGTTAAGCTGCTCAGTCATAAGGTTCATCTTTGCAATCTCTTCTAGCACAAGGAATCTCTCCATAAAAATAATCCGCATGAGTCGTCCCATAGCATGGTATGGAGCGTCCCGCCTGTGCCCAGGCTGTTGCCGATGGAGAATGGGTATGGACCACACCGCCAATCTCAGGAAAGGCAACGTATAGCTCAAGATGGGTGGCAGTATCTGAGGAAGGGTTATATCTTCCCTCAACCTTATTGCCCTGCAAATCCATAACTACCATGTCCTCAGGCTTAAGCTTATCATAGCTTACGCCGCTTGGCTTTATGACAAATAGCCCTTGCTCTCTATCAATTCCGCTAACATTTCCCCATGTATAGGTTATTAAGCCTCGCCTTGGAAGCTCCATATTAGCTTCGTATACTTCTTTCTTTAGTTTATCTAGCATACCATACCTCATTTTCTATAAATCTATTAGACAAATTCGAGTAACTATCTTAATACCTCAACAGCAGCTCTTTCTATGGCAAGTCCTGCACTATAAAGACGCATAAACTGCTCGAAGCCCTCCACATCTTTCTTATCCGGCTCCATGCTTACACCTGTCATACCTGCAAACACTCTTTCTGAAAGGTATTTATCCAAGGTTTCATGCTCATCCTTTCGAAGCATATAATCAGCTAAAAGAGCAATACCCCAGGCTCCACCTTCTCCAGCTGTCTCCATTACAGTTACTGGTGTGTTCATAGCGGCCGCAAGGATGCTCTGTCCTACACCCTCAGTCTTAAATAATCCACCGTGCCCTAATACCTTGTCTACCTCTACATTCTCTTCCTTAAATAATATATCAAGACCCGTCTTTAAGGCTCCAAGAGCTGTATAGAGATGAACCCTCATAAAATTAGCCAAGCTAAAGCTTGCATCAGGCTTTCTTACAAATAGGGGTCTTCCTTCTTCAAAATGTGTGATATGCTCACCAGAATAATATCCATAGGAAAGAAGGCCGCCACAATCAGCATCACCCTCCAGAGCTTTATTATATAGTACGGAGTAGAGCCTAGTTACATCAACATCTATATCTATAGCCTTTGCAAACTGACCAAATAATGATACCCATGCATTTAAATCAGAGGTACAGTTGTTGCTGTGAACCATGGCAACAGGATCTCCCGCAGGAGTCGTCACAAGGTCAATCTCCTTATGGACCTTAGTAAGCTCATGTTCCATCACAACCATGGCAAATACGCTGGTTCCTGCCGACACATTTCCGGTCCTTTTTGCTACACTGTTTGTCGCTACCATACCGGTCCCTGCATCACCTTCAGGTGGACAGAAGGGAATTCCCGGCATAAGATTCCCAGAGGGGTCAAGAAGCCTTGCTCCTTCTAAAGTAAGCCTTCCCGCTTCCTCTCCTGCCACCATAACCTTCGGCAGTATATCACGGAGCTTCCACGGAAGCTTTGCAGCGGCAATTAGTTCATCAAATTGCTTTATCATACGCTCATTATATTCCTTGGTGTTTGAATCCACCGGAAACATTCCTGCACAATCTCCAATTCCAAGAACTCTCTCACCTGTAAGCATCCAATGTACATATCCCTCAAGGGTAATTAGATAGTCAATACTTGATACATGCTCTTCTTTATTAAGTATGGCTTGATATAAATGAGCAATACTCCATCTTTGTGGGATATTAAACTGAAATAATTCTGTCAGTTTATCAGAAGCAGGTCCTGTGATTGTATTTCTCCATGTTCGAAAAGGAACCAGTAAGCTCCCTTCCTTATCAAAAGCCATGTACCCATGCATCATAGCACTAAAGCCAATAGCACCTATGGTTGTAATCGTTGCTTCATATTTCTTCTTAACGTTCTCAGTTAAGTCACGATAACTTCCCTGCACGCCTTCCCAGATATCCTCCAGAGTATATGTCCATACATTATCAATATAACGGTTCTCCCAGTCATGCTTACCTGTAGCAATGACATTATAGTCCTCGTCCATCAATACAGCCTTGATTCTGGTGGAACCAAGCTCAATCCCAAGGGTAGTTCTACCTTCGGTTATGTCAATTTTTCTTTTATTTAATACCTTGCTTTCCACGAAGCCCCTCCAATCCTTCTTACATAAAAATTGTAGATATTATCTATAGGCAACAGAATTCCATAACAACTCATTCTTAAGGGTTCTTATATTAGTATTCTTATCAATATACACAGCCTCAATTCCCATAGCTGCCGCCCAATCTCCCATTTGCTCAGCACTAAGATCATATGAAAATGCTGTATGATGTGCACCGCCTGCCAGTATCCAAGCCTCCGCTCCTACCTCAAGATTAGGCATAGGTGTCCAGAATGCAGTAGCTACCGGAAGCTTAGGCATCAGCTTATCTGTCTTCTTACACTCTACTTCATTTATAATCAAGCGGAAGCGATTTCCTAGATCAATTAGCGAAGTTGCTACAGCAGGTCCCGTCTTAGAGGTGAACACTAGTCTAGCCGGATCCTCTCTCTCACCCATGGATAGGGGATTAACCTTAATTCCTATAGGACCATCAGATACAGACGGACATACCTCTAGCATGTGGGCCTGAAGGATACCCTCTTTACCTGGTAGCAGATTATAGGTGTAATCCTCCATGAAGGATGTACCCTTAGCATTCTTTATATCAGCAGTCATAACCTTCATTAATCTAACCATGGCAGCTGTCTTCCAATCGCCTTCACCACCGAAGCCATAACCCTTCTCCATAAGACGCTGTATAGCCAGACCCGGGAGCTGCACAAGGCCTCCCAAATCACCAAAATGTGTTACAATCGCATGATAATTCTTTTCCTTTAGGAATCTCTCAAATCCCACTTCAATACCGGCCTGAACAGCTACATGTTTGCGAAATTCCTTCTCATCACGTCCCTCAAGCACAATATCGTATTTACTATAATATTCCTCCACTAGTACATCAATATCAGCCGCAGATACATCATTTACATAGTCGTAAATCTCATTTACAGGGTAAGCATCAATCTCCCAACCAAATTTTATCTGAGCTTCCACCTTGTCACCTTCGGTTACAGCAACATTTCTCATATTATCGGCTATACGAAGAACACGGATGTGACTGCTTTCTGTAATACCTATTGCAGTTCTCATCCAGCTAGCTATACGCTTTTGAACATTTTCATTGCTCCAATGACCTACTACAATCTTGCGCTCTATTCCCATGCGAGAAACCATATGCCCGTATTCTCTATCACCGTGAGCCGATTGATTTTCATTCATAAAATCCATGTCTATACTGTCATAGGGTATCTCCTGATTAAATTGTGTATGCATATGAAGCAATGGCTTTCTAAATTCCTGAAGGCCTAAAATCCATGATTTTGCAGGAGAGAAGGTATGCATCCAAGTAATAACACCTGCGCAGTTTTCATCTGAGTTAGCTTCGTTAAACAGTCTACGAATTGATACGCTGTCAAGTAAAGTAGGTTTCCATTCTAGCTTAAATGGTAGTAAGCCTGATTCATTCATCTTATCTACAATTATTTTTGAATGCTCTGCAACATTAGCTAGGCATTCATCACCGTACAAATCCTGCGAGCCTGTGGCAAACCAAAATACATAATTTTTCTTAGTCATATCCATTCCTCCTCAATAAATTGTTATTGTTTCAGTGCTGCTAACGGAGGAATTATCCTCCTCAATAAATTGTTATTGTTTCAGTGCTGCTAACGGAGGAATTATCCTCC
>CAZDWP010000050.1:0-10357 GCA_964508985.1 uncultured Herbinix sp.
TTCTGACGGCTATTTTTGGCATAAAAAAAAAGCCCTCTTTCTTTGCTTAACTACTATAACACATAAGGAATTCTTCGTCAATCACTTTTTTTCACGCATAAGCGGGTGAGCAGATAATGTAAATGCGATTTGCATGCTTACATGCGAAAGTGCATTAACATTATCTGATAAGTGCAACGTGAGCGAAAAACCGTAGGTTTTGAGCTTCACCCGCTTATGGATGAAAGTAATGTGATTTGATAAGTGCATACGCGAAGCAGAACCGCAAGCGGATCTGCCGAAAGGACGCAGTCCTTGAGCTTCACCCGCTTATGGACTTTTCTTTACAACAATCCTACATACAACCTTATGTCCGTTGTTAGTCCTTGCGGTAATGTTAGTAGTACCTTCCTTATAAGTAATAACTCTTCCCTTATTGTTAATAGAGGCAACGCTCTCGTCAGAGCTTGTATATGTTATGATATCCGTTGTGTCTGCAGGCTTAACAAATGCTTTTAGATGATACCCTTCTCCGACAGACAAGGTTTTTTCATTTCGTGTAAATTTTATCTCCTCTGACAAAACTGTCTTTATTTCAATGGGCTTTACCGTCTGATTACCACGATTATCTATGGCATACAGAGTATATACACCATCTTTTTTCACGCTAAAGAAATATCTGCCTGACACTAGGTCAAGCTCAGTTCCAGCGCCAGCAGGCAGAAAGTCTGAGGGGTCTTTCTTACCGGGAAGATATTTAACTCTTCTTATACCGCTTTGTTTATCTACAGCACTTATGCTAACATCCCTTAACTTATAATCTTTCGAAACAGAAAAGTTAAATGTTATTCTGGGCGGAGTCTTATCATCTGAGGCCTCATAGACCTTCACGCTTTCATTTCCAGAATAATCGCTGGCATAGATTGTATAAAGTCCCGCTTTAGAAACATCGATTCTATTATCATTTATTACTAGTCCCATTGTGCCTCGTCCAAAATCAGTTATTTTTCTTCTGCCTGCAAGCCACCTAATTGCTCTAACCCCTGATCCACCTTCATCCGTAACCTTTATGGGTATTGCAATATTTTCTCTCTCATAGATTGTATCAAGCTTAATTACCGGTGGCTCAAAATCTTGATTTGCATTTTTTATCTCCATTACTGCTTTGAAGGCATTTGGTATTCCCGGATAAATAATAGAATCATTAAGTGTGGGAATAGGCTTTAGGGTCTTTATTATGATATCCTTAACATCTAAAGGATTTATATTCATATCATATGAATATAACAAGGAAGCAATAGCGCTTACCTGAGGTGCTGCCATAGAGGAACCGCTGAGTGTTTTATATGTTCCCACAATAGTGCTCAATATATCTGTCCCTGGCGAAGCAATCTCCACTGACTCCTTCCCATAATTAGATAATCTGGTAAGCTTTCCGTTAGCATCAATAAATGTTACCGATATAAGGTTGTCCAATGGAAAGCTTGCTGGATAGACGGGCCTATTATCATTATTCCTTCCCATATTGCCGGCTGCCGCTACAAATAGCATGTCAGATTCACTAATAGCTTCTTTTAAAGCAGGTGAATACTGGGTCGTACCCCAGCTAATGTTACAGACCTCAGCTCCCATTCTAGTTGCATATTTAATTGCAAGTATGGCATCAGATATGCTTCCCGTACCTTCTGGACCACCATTGATTTTAAGTATCATTAACTTAACATCTATGTTAGAGGCTATTCCTGCTATACCAATCCCATTATTTGCCACAGCTCCTATTATTCCAGCAATATGAGTCCCATGGTCATCATTATCCTCCGGAAGAGATAGATTTATGCTCTTGCTTGTATCATATTTGAAGTGGCCAACACTTGCATCATCATTATAATAATCCCAGCCATATATATCATCTACATAACCATTCATATCATTGTCAATACCATCATCCGGAATTTCATTTGTATTCACCCATATATTTCTGGCTAAATCAGGATGAGTATAATCAATTCCAGTATCAATAATTGCGACTACAACCTCGCGGCGATTTATAGTTTCTTGGTTCATATACATCCATGCTTCGTAAACATCCATATCTATATCCTGTGTAGAGGATATTGTTCTGGTTCCGTTAGCAGTATATGCAGAGTAGTGTCCAGGATTATGTATTGCCCACTGAGAAGATGAATAAGCATCATTAGTATTTTGCATAAGCTGTATCTGGCCATTCTTTTCAACCGATTTGACCAAAGGATGATGTTCAAGATGATTCATAATATCATCATATATATCACCTTCTCTTATAGATAATAGCAGGAAATCTTCCTGACGTTTTATTATGTCAACTTGATTTTCATACTTTGCAAAAAGCAGATGCAAAGCCTCATCATCAGGAGTGTCATTAAGGAGGACTATCAGCTCTGTGTTCTTAGCCTCTAGACTCATATTATTAATAAGATAATCCTTATTTTCAGACTTCATAATTGCTGCTATAATAATGAATGATAGCAAGAAGACAATTAATATGATATTTTTTTTGTACTTCTTTTTAATAATCATATTGTTTTCCAATCTATAATTTTAAGTTTTAAGTATGCCACTCTATCGTATTACCTCTTCTTGGCATTTCTGTGGCAAAATGTAAAGTGTTTATTTTTTGTTTTTACATTTATTACTACATTCTTTTAGTTTTGCCCATTGTTATAGGTGCAATATTATAATATTCATGTTATAATTAGAAAAAGCTACTTTTTGACACCATAAGGAGAGATTTTTATGAATACATCCGATATCGATATCAAGACTGATAACGACTTAAATAAAGAATTTTGGGATAGTCTGCAAACAGAGATATTAAACTCAAAGAAAGCTTTTTCTATAGAAGATATGTTTTCCTATGTAGAAAAAAGCTTTATGTTTTCTTTGTTTTTTCGTGGTACTTCACATAAAGAACTTAGTGTTTTTCGAAACATTTTAGATTTCAAGGATCTGGGTTATCTAATTCTTTTCGAATTTCTGCCCAAGGAAAATACTAATATAATGGACTATGATTTAGACGAGCTTTCCATGTATTATTTAATAAAAAATAATCTTAAGGGTTTATCAGCAGCCATAGGGCCAATGATACATAACAGGTTTAGTATACTAGTTACAGATGGACCGGAGGCATTAGCACCGGGTAAGGATTTTAAGACTAACAGTATAAGAATAACAACTAATCTGCTTAACGCCTTAGAAGATGAATATCAGACTAAATTTATTGCAGGAATTGGCAATGCGCAAAGTATTCATACCATATATACCTCTTTTATTGAGGCTTTGTCATGTATGCCTTATTGTAATTCAGGTGAAGTAATTCATGTACAGGATCTTATTAAGCATGATAGATATCATATATATGAGTACAATGAAGCTGAAAAACATATGATTGAAGCAGTCCATCACAGAAAAGCAGATGCATATGATTACTTTTTAATGATGATGACCCGAATTAGTCAGTTAAATGATACCGCAAAAAGAAATAAAATCATTGAAGCTCTGGTTCTTGCTTCAAATGCATCCAAAATTGACAACGTGGACGAAGGGGATTACATGGATTACACATCTCATATTAATACCCTACTGGAGCTGAGTGGTGACGAACTGATTGAATGGGCTTTTCAGAAATTTGTAGATATTACTGGATATGTTAAGAAGCATAATGCTATAGATTACTCCAACAAAATTGTTCAGGCCACAAAGGAATATCTCGAATCCCATTATGCAGAAGAAATATCTCTTGAGGATGTTGCCGAACATGTAAATATCAGTCCTCAATATTTTAGCAAGCTTATAAAGAAGAATACTGGATTTAATTTTATAGATTGGTTATCAATGCTACGTGTAAAGAAAGCAAAGGAGCTCTTGAACAACTCTAATCTAACTGTAAAGGAAGTCTGCTTTATGGTCGGCTATAAGGATCCCAATTATTTTAGTCGAATATTTAAGAAAAAAATTGGCTTGACCCCCAGTGAGTATATAAAGAAGAATAACCAAAGCTAAATTCGTATATCAATCATTAGATGCCTTATAAAGAGCTCTTGCGAAATTATACTAGGGGGTACATAGGTACCTCCTTTTTTTATTTCGCAAGAGCCCTTTAAATTTATCTTATGCTGATTGTTCAACCGGCTGTTTTAGAGGCTGTTCCATAATCACCTTAACTGGGCAGACCTTTACACATGCTCCGCAATTAACACACTTACTGTAATCAATCTTTGCCAGATTATTCTCTACATGGATTGCATCATATTCACAGGCTTTTACGCAAAGCTTACATCCGATACATCCTACCTGGCATACCGTCTTAACATCCTTACCCTTATCAAACGAACTACATGCTACCTGTGTTCTAGCTTTATCAGGTATCATCTCTATAATGTTAATCGGACATTCAGCCACGCACATTGTGCAGGCAGTACATTTTTCTTTATCTACCACTGCTATTCCATCTATTACATGTATAGCGTCGAATGCACAAACCTTTACACAGGAGCCAAATCCCATACATCCATAGGTGCAAGCCTTAGATCCGTTTCCACCTATTCCTGCTGCCAGCTTACAATCCTGCGGGCCATAGTAATTGGAGTTTTTCTTAGCCTTATCACAGGATCCAGAACATTTCACATAAGCCACCATTTTTTCTGAGGCCTCTACGCTGCTGCCCATGACCTCGGCAATTTCAGCATGAATTTCACTGCTGGCTACAGGACACACATTAGCTGCTGCTTCTCCTATAGCTATCGCCTTAGCACAAGCATCACAGCCTGCATATCCACAGCCGCCACAATTGGCACCAGGAAGAAGCTCTCTTACCTTGGCTTCTGTCTCATCGACAGGCACTTCAAGTTTCTTGGCGGCCAAGCCTAGAAATAAACCAATAAGTAATCCAATTATACTTACAACTAAGGTAGCGATACCTAAGTCCTTTATATTAAATGATGCTACAACACCTGATAAGCTTATTAAAGCATCACTCGCCTCTATCATATCAATTAAATACATTCCGATTTCCTCCCTTCTATACTAATCCGGCAAAGCCATAGAAAGCCATTGCCATCAAGGTTGCCGTCACAAGAGTGATTGGGAAGCCTCTAAATGTTTTGGGTATATTGTTATGCTCCATTCTTTCACGAATTCCGGCCATAAGGATTATTGAAATGGTAAAGCCTAAAGCAGATGCAAAGCCATTAACAATGCTTTCAACCAAATCAAAGCCGTTCTCAACGTTAAGAAGAGCAACACCAAGTACCGCACAGTTGGTAGTAATCAATGGAAGATAAACTCCAAGTGCATCATATAGAGTAGGACTTACTTTCTTAACAATCATTTCAACAAACTGTACCAAAGCTGCAATAACAATAATAAATACTATAGTCTGCAGATATTGTAAGTCCATGGGTGCAAGAATATATTGGAATACTAAGCTACATAAAATTGAAGCTGTGGTAATTACAAACATTACTGCAAGTCCCATTCCGACTGCTGACTTGATTTTATTTGATATACCAAGGAAAGGACATATTCCTAAGAATTGACTTAGTATAACATTATTAATAAAAGCAGCACTAATTAAAATAATTAACAGATTTACTAAATAGTCAGTATTCATTTAGTTTAGTCCTCCTTCCTTAATGTATTTTCTTTTTTATTAGCTTTCTCCGCCGCATTTTCTTTCGTTAAAGCAGTGTTTGCTTCATGGTTAGTGGCATATGTCTCACCGCTACAATTTGCACAATCACCGCCACAGGCAAGAGCAGAAGCTTTTCTTGAGCCATTGGTGGCAGAAGGTAGTTTGAATTTGTTCTGTAGTGCAGTAAGCATGGCAAGTACCAAGAATGCACCCGGTGGCTTAATAAATAACGCTATCGGTTCAAAGCTTTCCGGCATCACTTGAAAGCCGAATATAGTACCTGTACCAAGCACCTCACGAAATGATCCGATAAGTATCAATGCTATCGTAAATCCAAGCCCCATTCCTATACCATCAAATAATGCAAGCCCTACTTTATTCTTTGCAGCATATGCTTCTACACGACCGAAGATAATACAGTTAACTACAATTAAAGGAATGTAGATACCCAAAGCTTCATTAACTGATGGTACATATGCTTGAAGCAGAAGCTGAACAATTGTAACCATTGAAGCTACTACCACGATAAAATATGGCATTCTTACTGTACTAGGTATAAACTTTCTCAACGCTGCAATAATAACATTAGAAGCTATCAAGACAACTGCTGTAGATAATCCCATACCAAGGCCGTTCATAGCCGATGTAGTTACCGCTAATGTAGGGCACATACCAAGCATAAGGACGAAGGTGGGATTTTCTTTAAATAAACCATTAGTTACGCGTTCAAGATATTTATTCATTTGCTGCACCTCCTAAACCCTCAGCATTCTCAGTAAGAAAGCTAATCCCGGCATTAACCGCTTTAACTACTGCCTCTGTTGTTATAGTTGCACCACTATATACATCTATATCATTGTCATTAGAAGCACTACCCTTAGTTAGTACGAAATGATCAGTTTGTACATCGCTAAATCTATCCTTAAACTCAGGATTTGCAAGCTCCATACCAAATCCGGGTGTATCGTTAATTGCTAATAGCTCAATACCCTGTACTACACCATCTAATGAATATCCTGTAGCTACTGAGACGGTGCTAGCATATCCTCTTACATTTGACTTAACTATATATCCTATTTTATTGCCGTTATTATCAAGTGCCTGAATTACATCATCAATGGTAACACCTGAAAAATCGGCATTCAATGTGGATAAATCAGTTCCTGTGGCAAGTGCTACTAGCTCTTCATCTGTTGCCAGATTAACTGCATCGGAATATACCACCTGATAGCCTGCATTCTTTTTTTCATCCTCCCTAGCCTTAATAGGATCCTTAGTGATTTCAAATACAAAGGCTAAAGCAAAGCTGCATACTATGGTTATGATAGTAAGGGATAATGCATCATGTATAATAGATGACTTTTTATTCTTATTATTTGACATTCCTTACACGCTCCTTTCCAAAGGTTTTTGGACGTGTAAACATGTCGATTAATGGAACTAATAGGTTTCCTAATATAATTGCAAAGGATACTCCCTCAACACCTGTTCCAATAATTCTAAATATGCCTGTCATAATTCCCAGAAATGCACCAAATATTAGCTGTCCTTTTGGAGTTATCGGACTAGTTACATAATCGGTTGCCATGAAAAATGCTCCCAGAATAAGTCCACCGCCAAGAATTTGACCGAGTAAGTAATTCATATCAAAGCCATGTCCTCCGAATATCAAGGCAAACACTGCAAATGATAATATATAGCTAAAAGGAATTATAGGGGTTATAACCTTACGGTAAAACAGATAAGCAGCTCCGATTAAAAGGGCTAGTGCACTTGTCTCGCCGATGGTTCCACCTATTTGGCCTACGAATAGCTTCAGTAAATCCACAGTCTCTCCTGCCTTAAGCTGTCCTAAAGGAGTCGCTCCTGATACTCCATCAAGTACCAATGCTCCATCTCTTAGAAAATCAGTGACTGCTGGAGAACTAACCTTTTCCACTAAGAATGTTGCCATTCTTGCGGGGAAGCTTATAAAGAGAAAAACTCGGGCTGCAAGCGCTGGGTTCATGAAGTTTTGACCCAAGCCTCCAAACAGCATCTTTACAATTAATATAGCAAATATTCCGCCGAGCACAGCCATCCAGTAAGGAATACCCACTGGGAGGTTAAGAGCAAGTAACAAACCCGTCAATACATCACTGTAATCCCAAGGATCACTCTTTATTTTCATAAACTTACAATAGATATGTTCAGTTACGACACAGGATAAAACAGTAACAAGAATGACAAGCACTGCTCTTAATCCAAAATTAAATATACCAAATAAGCTGGCAGGAATCAGTGCTATAATAACATCCTGCATTATTGAATTTGTCTTAATCGGGCTCCTGGTATGAGGAGCTGCCGATACATTATACAAATCGCTCAAAGCTTACACCTCTTTCTAATTTTCTAGTTCGTATATCTTTATTCATTTTCCGCATGGTTTTTATGAAGCTCGTGAAGCTCATGCTCTTGATTCCTTTTCTCGATGACCCTTTGCTTAGTCTGAACTATAGTCTGTGTAAGACTTCGATTTGCTGGACATACAAAGGAGCAGCAACCGCATCCACAACATTCCATTCCGTCAAGCTTAACAAACTTTTCATCCTCATTATTAAGTCCCATCAATTGCAGCTTCATGGGTAAAAGATTTAGAGGACATGCGAAATAGCATCTACCACATAGAATACAAGGTGATTCTTCAACTGCCGCTTCATCCGTAACAAATCCAATTAATGCATTCGCCGTCTTAGTCACAGGAACATCATATGAAAACATAGCACGGCCCATCATTGGTCCGCCATATACAAGTTTCTTGGGCTGAACCTTAAATCCGCCTGCCGCTTCAAGTATCTCAGAAAAGCTTATGCCAAAGGGTACATTGAAATTCTGAGGCTCTGCCACTGCATCTCCTGTTATTGTTACGATTCTATTCGTCAAGGGTGTAGATTTAGCAACTGCCATGTATATAGCTGCTACAGTAGCTACGTTATTCACTACACAGCCTACATCAGCAGGAAGCTTTTTTGAATTCAGCTTTCTACCAGTAGTAACGTATACAAGCTGGCGTTCACCACCCTGAGGATACTTAGTCTTAAGAGCCCTAACCTCGATATTTGAATCACCGGCAGTTAGCTCCTTAAATTTCTCTATTGCTTCAGGCTTATTGTCCTCAATACCAATAATCCCTTTGGCATTATCAAATAAGCGAAGAGCAATTTTTAATCCCTCTATAATCATCTCGGGCTCTTCCAACATAAGCCTATAATCATATGTAAGATAAGGCTCACATTCGGCACCATTAACAATTACATAATCGATTTTACTTTCATTCTTCGGTGTTAGCTTAACATGGGTAGGAAAACCTGCTCCTCCAAGACCTACAATTCCTGCTTCTTTCACAGCTTCCCTAATTTCTTCCTTAGACATTTTTGTGTAATCACGGTTCTGTCCATAACCCTCTATCTTCTTATATTCATTGTCGTTTGTAATAACAATGGATTCTTCCATTTTACCCGATGCTGTCAGTCTTCTCTCAATAGCCTTTACTGTTCCTGATACTGAGCTTATGATATTTGATGAAATAAAACCATTGGCTTCACCAATCCTTTGGCCAACCAATACCAAATCGCCTTTTGAAACCAGAGGCTTTGCCGGTGCCCCAATATGTTGAGACAGTGGAAACACTAAATCTCTCTTTGGTAAAAGAACAGTTGTGGGCTTGTCTTTAGACAATTCTTTGCCTTCATACGTGTGAATACCGCCCATAAATGTCAACCTAGCCATTATCCAATTCCTTCTTTCTATTGAATTTATGTTAAATAGTAAACAATCTTATGCCTCATAGACATACGCATTTAATTATAACATATACAAAAAATTTTAACATCATGTTTTTAATTTTTGTATCAATAAACACTAAAATATACTATAATTCATCAAAAAAAATGCTAATAAGGTAAAATCGATGTTCAACAACTAATATATTTTAATTATAGAAGCCTCCCCTATTGCCGTCAATATTAAAAATATGGTGCTATAAAAGGTATGATTTACCAATAAGTAGAGATGTGTTTCTGGAACCTAAGTAACGAAAAAAGGTATCTCTTTTGAATTTTCGCACAAAGATACCTTTCATTGTAAAACATATATGATTGTTAATTTCTAGTTGTATTTTGATTTTTGCAGATATTTCTCCTTCGTAGCCATACCACCACGGATATGACGCTCCGACTTGTTAAGGTCTAATACAACTCTTGCCCTGTTGGCCAATGATGGATTGATTTGGGCGAGACGTTCCGTGACGTCCTTATGTACGGTCGACTTCGATATACCGAACTGCTTTGCAGTCTGCCTCACAGTTGCATTATTTTCGATGATATAATTAGCGATTTCAACCGCCCGTTCCTCTATATACCCTTTCATAGTGTCTGCGCTTTCGCCCTGTCGGTAAAAACGCTTCCCCCTTAATATCGTTGTTGTTACATTGTATGCAGAGGAATTTAGTGGTAGTACATTGAAATTTCGAATCTATCTTTTGCCTAACTCCGTATCAGTAGCGCTTACCATACTATTATCCATTATGTATCTCATAATGTCATCAAACTGAGTAAAGGCTAAGCCTACATAGCTATCTGCGGCACCGTAATATATTGCTATTTTGCCTGTCTCTGGATCGTGAATGGTAGCACATGGGAAGCAGACATTTGGTACAAAGCCGCGTTCCTC
>CAZDWP010000051.1:0-2661 GCA_964508985.1 uncultured Herbinix sp.
TCTTATTTGATCTTCTATGAGAATGACTCACAGCTATTCCAAAGTGAGCACCTTTGTCACATACTGAACATTTTGCCATCAAGAGCACCTCCTTAGGTAAGAGTTTAGGCCTATTTGGCCTAACAAACAAATTTATTCTATCAGAATATGAGTCATAATGCAAGCAATTTTTTATTATATCCAAAGGCTGGCTATTTTCTGTCATAGATTTTACCATAACCACAGGACGAGTTCTTTCTTTCAATATTTATTCATGAATAACATCATCAGAAGCATCATTCATAGCTTCTTCTATCTTATCATCCATATTATTATTTTTCTTTTTTGAGAACTTGTTAATTACATCTGGTACCATATCAAGGATTTTACTAATACCATCCTTTTCTCTGACATTAACCACCTTAGATGATCCGTTTTGAATAACCAGTACGGAGCTAGGAGTAATCTTACCACCCATTCCTCCTCCTGCATTATTCTTATTGTTACCTGCAAATGCACCTGCACCAACACCGAAGCTAACCTCGACTAATGGTAAAATAATTGTTCCATCATCGAATTTGACAGCATCACCTACCACCGTCTTTGTGGTTATAAAGTTGTCCATTCCTTTAAATAATGATTCTACCGTTGAATTGAAATTATTCTCAGACATCATAACGCCTCCTTTAACAATTGATAATTCATCTTTAAATCTTTAAATCTCTTATCCAATAATAGTTTAATAATTATTATTAGAAGTGTCCCAATTCTTATTCTTCCTTTTACATAGTGGCTGCCCTTAAAAACCTTGTTCTCGAAATCAGGCGTAATCTGAAGCTTGTCACCATATAAGCCATACAATATCCCAAATGCTCCAAGAGCCTGCCCTGTACTGCAAGGATCTCCGGTTCCGAATATAAGCCTTGACCTAAGTTTTTTGGGTAGAATATGCTTTAATACCTTTTTAAGTGTTTCATAGGTAAAAGAAAAGCCCTTTTTGTTAATATCATCATTTATAAAATTAAGTATCAGACTTGCTTTGTTCTTTATATTAGAAAGCTTTTGTATGAACCCTTTTATTTTACTTATAATAGATTCAAAAAAACTTTTTATTCTAAATTTTATCTTCCTGAAGCCTTCTATAATTTTGCCAAAAACCCTTTGTTCATAATCCTTAGAATACGTTTCTTCCTGTGTCGCTTCTTCTTTTACAAAATCTTTAGATATTGTAACATCTTCAGCTGTTTTTACATCGCCAGGATTCGCTATATCATTGGGTGTCGTTACATCATTTGATGTAATCTCATTCTTTGATATGATCTCATCTTTTGATGCAATTTCATCTTTTGATACTCTTATTTTAGCTTTCGATATACCTTCCTTCTCAACACCATTAGCCTTATGCTTGACAGCCTTAGGTTTCTTAGCCTTGGGAGGTCTTAAGCTATCATATATTAAAATTCCCAAAATCCTTATCCATATTCTGCGATTACTGCCGGATTGGGAAATTCGTGCATGAATAAAATGAAGTAGCCAACTGACACCACCTTCCAAAACAAAGGCGTCACCATGCTCAACCTTCACCCTATAGCGTATAGGTACTAATAACACAATTAGCATGATAAAAAGTAACATGCCAAGCAATACCAACAAAGCAATTCCTATTATTTTTAAAATTAATAAAATCACGGATAACATACTTAACCGCCTTCTTAGTGGAATCCCGCCTATATGCGAACTATGTAAAATAAGTTCTCACGTCAAATGCTCCTGTTTTATCATATACCTCCATAAGCATATCCTGTGCAAGGTTGGTTGCCTCATCTTTACCCTTTGCAAGTCCAACAATCTTTATATCAATATTCTGGTAATGGGGAAATAATAACTCATTTGCATTCATTATATCAAAAAGGTTCTCAGGTGAAGAAGCAAATGCAATACAATAGATATTATAAGTAAGTCTTCTGTTATTAATAGAGTCTATGGATTTGTCCTTATTTTTCTTAAGGTTTTTGCTAACATATATTCTAGATGTCCATTGTATCATACCTAGCCCTCCAAGCCAATCCACTTATAACAAGTATTCAATGAAAGTATTCCACAAATTACCACTTATAATACAGGAGTTTATTCTATCATACTTTCTATAATCTCCATAGAGGCGTATTTTTCTGCAATATCCGTGCATTTACTCAGAGAGTACAAAACATATTCCATAACCTCGGTATGGCTGTTAAAGAATACTGGCATTTTACTCATGGTATTTGCCATAACTGCCCTGACTATTATGCGGTCTAAGCTTCGGAACCTATTTTCAAGCTCCTTAATAAGCTTATTTATTTCTTTACTGAGCCTTTCCCTATCAATAAATTCATCTGATTCTGTACTGTCCAGCTCTATAAATAAACTACTGCTATGGAGATCCTTGCTATAAAGCAGGACATGTAGCTGTTCTCCTTTTCCAAGGCTGTCCACAACCGTTTTATCATTCTTATCGATATGGTACAAAATGTCCTCAAGACTTATTATATCGTACTCCATATCCTCCTGTAAGCCTTCAATAATCCCAAAGCTATCAAGTATATCGGATGTAGGCTCCTCCTGCTTATCCTTTGTAAATGCATTGTTTATACTTCCGATTATATGAAGTGCTGCTTCTCTATGTTCATTGTTATCCTCTGA
>CAZDWP010000051.1:2671-10351 GCA_964508985.1 uncultured Herbinix sp.
CTTGTCTTATATAAGGAGCACATAGTAAAACTGTATACAGTTCATTAACAATCTCAATAAGATTGTAATATGCTGATGATTCTGCCTCCATGAGTACAGCCGCTTCCTGCACAAGCAAGGTTGCTTCATCGTATTGTTTTTTAGTGATATCCTTAAATTCCAGCCTCTCTAGCTTCTCCTTCATATCCCAAAGTGTAGGATAGGCTTCCTTCATATCAGAAGAAATATCAAGCATCCCACAGCTTCTAATTAAGTAAATATAGGTTTCCAGAATATCCTCACTAGCTCCCACTAGCTCGTAGAGACTATCACTTATATAATCAAAATATTTATGCTTTGTAATACGGACCGGTAATTGACCAATAACTTCCTTGATTCTTTCATTAATCATCATATTATCTTCGATATCAAAGATATAACGAAGGACTTCTCTTGCAAGCTCTTCATCCTCATTAATCTGATCCATTTCCTCAAATCTATATTTCACACGATTTAAGGCATATTCATATATTTCAAATAAGTCAACAAATAGCGTTAGCATCTCCATTCTTCCTGTGATGCTTTTGCGGATTTCATCTATCTGTTTTACATACTCTTCTATCTCTTCATTACTTCTTACCTGCAGTATAGCATCTGAGATAATATTATTGATAGCCTTGATGTATTCATCTGGCTTACCTGTCCAATTCTCGTCCCAATACATTTCATACCCTGTATAATAATAAAGAGCCAGCCTAACTGTTCCATAGGTATTATACTTTTCTGCTGCTATATTAAAGAGTTCAGGTATGGATTCTTCTAGATTGTGATTGCTTATGATGTCCTTATATATACTTTTTAAATTTTTGCTCATATGAAACCTTCCTGTTGATTTTTTTAATTTTTATATAGTTGGATTAGTAGCTCATAACACCTCTTACTATTTGTGAACATGCTCATGTGTAAACAAATGATCCATACAGTATTCGTAATTTCCATCACATTTTGAACAGAATCTGAATTCCAAATTATCATCATCTAGTTCAGTCCTTCCGCAGATGGCACATTTATGTCTTGTTATTACATTTGCACCTTTAAATTCCGTAACATTTCCCTGTTGCCTTCCCTCATTCATCTGCTTACGAAATTTCGCTCTTCTTTCAAATTCCCTTGGAGAAACACTTCGATAATCTCTCGTTGCAAAATAAAAGATTAGGAAATTAGCCAAGGACACTACGATTGGGATTATACCTAAGGCAAATCCACTGACAATCAAATTATAGCTATTATATATATACATAGCCCCGCTAAACCAGGCTAGGTATTTTACCTTGACTGGGATGATAAAATATATCAAGAACTGTGTGTTTGGATATAAAGCAGCAAAGGCAAAGAACATAGAGCTATATATAATTTCTAAGGGTGACTGAAAGAGAATCATAATTCCACCCAGTATGTTGAAATTAGCTAATCCATATACAATAAATGCTGCCACTATATTAAATATTACTGCTGAAAAAAAGTAGAGGTTGAGCCTGAAAGAACCCCAGGCATTTTCTAAGGAATTTCCTATTATATAGAATAGGTAAGCCTTTATAAATACAAAGAAGATATTGCTACCAAGTGTCACATATGGAATTAAAAAAGTAATCAGCCTCCATATCTGACCTTGTAATACCTTATCAATATCCAAACCAAGATATATAAACGCATTAGGACTAAATGTGTATATCAGAAGTCCTGCCCCATACAATAATATGACATACTTCATAAGATTTTTTATTGCATATCTTCCTAATTTCTTTTCTAATTGTTGAATAAATCTCATAATAATCTCCATTCCGACAATATGAAGTGGAAAAATCAAAGACCTCTCTCACTACACCTATGCCTTTCATATCTGTTAAAAAAGCTTTTTCTTCCTAAATATTAAAACTGTAATCACCGTAATCAATAATGCTGCCACTGTCACAATTACAAAACCATGGGGTGTCTCTCCGCCGGGAATATTAATAAAATTCATCCCATAAAAGCTAGCAATCATAGTAGGAATCGAAAGAACTATGGTTATTGCAGCTAGGAATTTCATAACATTATTTTGGTTGTTAGAAATTATTGAAGCAAAGGCATCCATAGTGCCCGACAATATTCCACTGTATATATTAGCCATCTCTATAGCCTGCTTATTCTCGATAATTACATCCTCAAGGAGGTCTTCATCCTCAGGGTATCTCTTAATACTATCGATCTTTAGCATCTTTTCAAGTACAACTTCATTTGATCTTAATGATGTTGTAAAATATACCAGACTCTTATCTAGAGCTAATAGGTCTATTAATTCGCTGTTTTGTGTAGATATATGAAGCTTCCTTTCAATCTCACCACTTTTCCGATCAATGGTACGAAGATTTTGAAGAAATGTTGATGCATTCCTATAAAGTATCTGCAATATAAATCTTGTTTTCTTGTAGGTATAGAAATCTCTAACCCTTCCATCCATGAAATTTTTTAATATCAGGGTCTCTTCTAAGCAAACAGTTATAAGAAAATCTTTAGAAACTATTATTCCAAGGGGGATAGTTATATAGCGATCCTTCCCATGTCCCTTTTCTAGAGTGGGTATATCCACTACAATTATAGTATATTCATCCTCCACTTCAATTCTAGCACGCTCTTCTTCATCTAATGGTGCTCTTAAGTGGTTGATATCAATTTTGGTTCTTTCGGCGATATCTGAAAGCTCCATAGCTAAGGGATTTGTCATTGCTATCCAGCAACCCTCCGATATCTCATCCATGCTTTGTAGTGTACCTTCGACTGTCTTAAAAATTTCGATCATAAATGCTCCTTTCCACTACTAAACTCCCAAAATTCAAATTAATTATATGTTTTTATATATCCTTTGTCAAACAAAACAAAAGTGAGGTGATTACTAATTCACCTCACAGTTTTGTCATATTATTAATAACCTTAAAGAACAATTCCGCCTTCTCCTTCTCCCAGGATAGGTACTGAAACTGTTGTACCTGGCATAAGACTTATGGAGTATATATCATTTATCGCTAGTAAATCAGCTATATTAATATTACTTTTATCAGCCACTGAACCCAAGGTGTCACCGTCTTCTATCAGATAAGTGGTTATATGAGCAAATCTACTTTGTGGAATGTTGGGTAGGCAGATCACATCACCAATCTGAAGATTATATACATTGATAAAGGGATTTGCCATAATAATGGTGTTTATATTCATGTTATACCTTCTACTGATTGAATATAATGTATCTCCTTGCTTTATTTCATAAAATAAACAGAACAAGATGTCTCATCTCCTTTATGAACAGATTACTACAATGATTAATTCCATTATATTCAATAAGAAATAAATGTTTAATAATCTCTTTACTTGTTCTTAAGTATTTCTAATAAATAGGTTGTTGAACTTAATAATTATGTATCGTATAATATATGAAGTTGATTTTTCTGGGGTGAACTATCATCCTTGTTTTGAGATAAAGGAGTAATTTATTATGAGCGCTAATTTTTCTTTAGGTATTGATATCGGTTCAACGACAGTTAAGATTGTCGTAATGAATGATAACAAGGAGCTACTATTTTCTGATTATGAAAGGCACTATGCAAATATTCAGGAGACTTTAGCTTCCTTAATGAGAAAGGCCGAGGAAGTACTTGGTGATCTAAATATACAGCCTGTTATAACTGGTTCAGGCGGTTTAACTATATCAAAACACTTGGATATTCCTTTTGTTCAGGAGGTTATTGCTGTTGCCACATCCTTGCAGGACTATGCTCCTCAGACTGATGTAGCAATAGAGCTTGGAGGAGAGGATGCCAAAATCATATATTTCTCTAATGGTGTTGAACAGAGAATGAACGGTATATGTGCCGGAGGTACCGGTTCATTTATCGATCAGATGGCAAGCCTACTAAAAACTGATGCGGCAGGGCTAAATAAATATGCCAAGGATTATAAGGCAATCTATCCCATCGCTGCCAGATGCGGAGTCTTTGCAAAATCAGATATTCAGCCTCTTATAAATGAAGGAGCTACAAAGCCTGATTTATCTGCTTCTATATTCCAGGCTGTAGTAAATCAGACAATAAGCGGACTTGCGTGTGGAAAGCCAATAAGAGGTAATATAGCCTTCTTAGGTGGTCCATTACATTTTCTAAATGAACTAAGACATGCATTTATCCGTACCCTTAAGCTTACCGATGAGCAAATTATATCTCCTGAAAATTCTCATCTATTCGCTGCAATTGGTGCAGCCATGAATTCCAAGGAGGAAGATAGTAGAACGCTATCATCTCTCCATAAGAAGCTGTCCGAAGGAATTAAGATGGACTTCGAAGTCCATCGGATGAAACCCCTGTTCAAGGACGAGAATGAATACGATGAGTTTATTAAGAAACATTCTGTACATACAGTAAAGAAGGGCAACCTTAGTGAATATGAGGGAAATTGCTTTCTGGGAATCGATGCCGGTTCAACCACGACAAAGGTGGCTTTGGTCGGTGAGGACGGCTCCCTTTTATATTCCTTCTATAGCAATAATAACGGTAGTCCCCTAAAGACCACAATAAAATCTCTGAAGGAAATATACGAGCTCCTTCCCGAGAATGTAAATATAGTTCGCTCCTGCTCTACCGGTTACGGTGAAGCCTTGATTAAGGCTGCTCTGGTACTTGATGAGGGCGAGGTGGAGACCGTTGCCCATTACCATGCTGCCGCTTTCTTTGAGCCGGATGTAGACTGCATCCTTGATATTGGTGGTCAGGATATGAAATGTATTAAGATAAAAAATAATTCTGTAGACAACGTTCTTCTTAACGAAGCCTGCTCCTCAGGCTGTGGTTCATTTATAGAGACATTTGCTAAGTCCTTAAATTACGAGGTTGAAGATTTTGCTAAGGTGGCTCTTTATGCCAAAAACCCCATCGATTTGGGTACCAGATGTACTGTATTCATGAACTCAAAGGTTAAGCAAGCGCAAAAAGAGGGTGCAACCGTTGCAGATATTTCAGCAGGTTTGGCCTATTCTGTTATTAAGAACGCTTTATACAAGGTAATAAAGATTACCAATCCCAAGGATTTGGGCAATAAAATGGTGGTTCAGGGTGGAACCTTCTATAATGATGCTGTTCTTAGAAGCTTTGAGACCATATCTGGCTGTGAAGCCGTAAGGCCTGACATCGCCGGTATTATGGGAGCCTTTGGAGCCGCTCTAATAGCAAGAGAACACTATGAGGGTAATGAGAGCACTATGCTGACCATAGATCAGATAAATGAGCTCAAATTCGAGACCTCACTTGCCCGTTGCGGAAAATGTACAAATAACTGCACACTTACCATCAACAAATTTACCGGTGGCAGACGTTACATCTCCGGCAACAGATGTGAACGAGGCGTCGGTAAGGTAAAGAACGTTGATAATATACCTAATCTATATGATTATAAAATGGATAGATATTTTAACTATCCAATACTTCCTGAGGATGAAGCTCCCCGTGGCACTGTTGGAATCCCTAGGGTACTCAATATGTATGAGAATTACCCCTTCTGGCATACGTTTTTCACGAAGTTGGGATACCATATAGAATTATCTCCAACTTCCAGCCGAAAGATTTATGAGCTTGGAATCGAATCAATTCCAAGCGAATCGGAATGCTACCCTGCAAAGCTAGTTCATGGCCATGTTAAGTGGCTTATCGATAATGGAATTAAATACATCTTCTATCCGAGTATTCCGTATGAAAGGAATGAAGTTCCTGGAGCAAATAATCATTATAATTGTCCAATAGTAACCTCCTATCCCGAGAACATTAAAAATAATGTGGAGGAGCTTAGAGATTCATCCATCGAATTTGCCAATCATTTTCTATCCTTTGAAAATGAAGAGGTTCTATCCGATCGTTTGGTAGAGATATTCAAAGAAAAAGGCATTGATAAGAAAGAAATAGTGATTGCATGTAAGGCCGCTTGGAATGAACAGGCTCAGGCCAGAGACGATCTCAGAAAGAAAGGTGAGGAGACCTTGGCATATCTTCGTGTCTCCGGCAGAAAGGGAATTGTATTAGCCGGTAGACCATACCATATAGACCCTGAAATTAATCACGGAATTCCTGAAATGATTAATTCCTTTGGTGTAGCCGTATTAACCGAGGATTCAATATCCCACCTAGCCGAAGTAGACCGCCCTACCATCGTTGTAGATCAGTGGATGTTCCATTCACGACTATATGCTGCGGCTTCCTTTGTACGAACTCAGCCTAACCTAGAGCTTATACAGCTATTTTCATTTGGTTGTGGCCTAGATGCGGTAACAACCGACCAGGTAAATGACATTCTATCTGGGTCAGGTAAAATATATACTGTATTAAAGATAGATGAGGTCAACAATTTAGGGGCAGCAAGAATCCGTATCCGCTCACTACTATCAGCGGTTAAGGAAAGAGAAAACAAGGGTTATAAGGCCGAAGTAGTATCTTCTGCTTATCAAAGAGCAATATTTACAGAGGATATGAAGGATACCTATACCATATTGGCACCACAGATGTCTCCTATCCATTTTGAGCTTCTAGAGCCCACCTTCAAGTACGGAGGCTATAATGTGGTGATACTTCCTAATGACAATCGTCGCTCAGTAGACGTAGGTCTACAATATGTTAATAACGACGCCTGCTTTCCATCACTGATGGTCGTAGGTCAGGTTATGGACGCTCTTCTGTCAGGAAAATATGATTTGAATAAGGTCGCAGTCATAATCACCCAGACAGGTGGGGGTTGTCGTGCAACCAATTATATAGGATTTATCAGAAGAGCCCTAGAAAGGGCAGGTATGTCTCAGATACCAGTTATATCCTTAAGCGCGTCTGGTCTTGAGAAAAATCCTGGTCTTAAGGTTACACCTAGACTTCTACTTTCTGCTATGGAAGCGTTGGTATACGGAGACATCTTCATGCGGGTCCTTTACAAGGTAAGACCTTATGAGAAGGTTCCAGGCTCAGCTAATGCCCTTCATGAGAAATGGCGCGATAAGTGTATAAAATCTCTTGAAAAAGGTAAATGGAGAGAATATAAGAAAAATATACGAGGAATTATCAAGGACTTTGATAATCTTCCTATTCATGAGGATATGCAGAAACCTAAGGTAGGTATTGTAGGTGAAATACTTGTAAAATTCCTTCCATCAGCCAATAATTATCTGGTTGATCTCTTGGAGGCAGAGGGTGCAGAAGCGGTAATGCCTGATTTACTAGATTTCTTCATGTATAGCGCTTACAATAATAACTTCAAAGCAAGATACCTAGGAAAAAGTAAGAAAAGCGCTATGATATCTAATATCGTTATCTGGGCTTTAGAAACGCTTCGTAAGGAGGCTGTTAAATCATTTAAGAGAAGTAAGCGCTTTCATCCTCCTGTTCATATAAAGAAGCTGGCAGAGTATGCCGAAGATGTGGTATCCATCGGTAACCAGACCGGTGAAGGATGGTTCCTTACAGGAGAAATGCTGGAGCTTATGCATAGCGGTGTATATAATATTGTATGTACCCAGCCCTTCGCATGTTTGCCCAACCATATCGTAGGTAAGGGTGTAATAAAAGAACTAAGAAGGCAGCACCCTGAGGCAAATATCGTGGCCATCGACTACGACCCCGGTGCCAGTGAGGTAAATCAGCT
>CAZDWP010000052.1:0-10333 GCA_964508985.1 uncultured Herbinix sp.
CAGCTGGTTAGACATGAGGCGCTGGATGCCAGCTATCAAGGATTTGTAGATGCACTTAAGGATGCAGGATACATAGATGGAGAGAATATTAAGATCGATTATCAGAATGCTCAGAACGATCAATCTACTCTTAACACCATTGCAACCAAGCTTGTTAATGATGGTAGCGACTTGATTTTAGCTATTGCTACCCCTTCTGCCCAGGCTGTTGCCAATGCCACAAGAGATATACCTATTCTTGTTACAGCAGTAACGGATCCTGCGAGCTCAGACCTTGTTGAATCTAATGAGGCTCCAGGTGGAAATGTGTCGGGGACATCTGATCTTACACCGGTAAAAAATCAGATAGAACTTTTAACACAGCTTGTTCCAGAGGCAAAAACAATAGCTATATTATATAGCTCTAGTGAAAGTAATTCAAAAATTCAGGTTGAAATGGCTAAAGAGGCAGCTGACGAACTAAATTTAGAGGTAGTGGAAGCAACCGTTTCAAACACAAATGATATAGAGCAGATTGTTCAGTCTTTGGTAGGAAAGGTTGATGCAATCTATGCTCCAACTGATAATACAATTGCGTCAGGCATGCCTACAGTAGCTATGGTGGCAAACCCCAACGGTATTCCCGTTATATGTGGTGAAGAGGGAATGGTAAGCAAAGGCGGCCTTGCAACCTATGGTATTGATTACTATAAGCTGGGATATTTGACAGGGGAGCAAGCAGTTAGGATTATTAGGGAAAAAGCGTCCACTGCAACAATGCCAATCGAATACCTACCGGCGGATGGGTATTCTCTGACAATCAATGAAGAGGTAGCAAATCAACTTGGAATAGAGATTCCTAAGGAGCTTGTATCGGAATAAGGCTTAGTAACAAGGAATAGGAAAGTATTCTATTATGAAAAATTCTGGAGGGGTATAACCAACCCCTCCCTTTGTTCGTTTGACTTAAATAAAAAGGTTGCCTACACACCGATTTACTATTAAAATATAATAATCAAGTAAGAAAGGAAATGATTTAATGAACTTACTCTTATCTATATACGGAGCTACTGCTCAGGGCCTAACTTGGACAATCTTTGCACTGGGAGTATTTATAACATTTAGAATTTTAAATTATGCTGATTTAACCTGTGAAGGTAGCTTTGCGCTGGGAGGAAGTATCAGCTCTGTTTTTGTGGTGAGTTTAAAGCTAAATCCTATTTTAAGCTTATTTGTGGCACTGTTATCAGGATTAGCCGCAGGAGCAATTACCGGACTTTTGCATACAAAACTTAAAATACCCTCGATACTTTCTGGTATTTTGACAATGTTCGGCTTATACTCAATCAATCTTAGAATTATGGGACAGCCCAACACCTCACTTGTCGGTAATAAATCCCTGATATTCATGATTAAAGATATATTACCTACTGCTGCAGATTTTGGAATTAAGGATTATACTCTTCAAACCGGAGTTGTTCTGGTTGTTGGATTGATATTTTCATTGGTTGCCATTGCATTTCTCTATTGGTTTTTTGGAACGGAAATAGGTAGCTGTATAAGGGCGACCGGAAATAATGACACCATGGTAAGAGCACAAGGTGTCAATACAGATATGATAAAAATAGCAGGACTTTCCTTCAGTAACGGCCTTATAGCATTAGCAGGGGCGTTGGTGACTCAGACACAGGGCTATGCCGATGTTGGCATGGGCCAGGGTGTGATAGTAATAGGGCTAGCCTCCATAGTAATTGGAGAGGTATTATTCCTTAAAGCTAAGAACTTTGCCATAATGATGCTGGCAATTATGTGCGGATCAGTTGTATATAGAATTATCATTGCGTTGATTCTTCGCTTGGGACTCGATACAAATGACATGAAATTATTTACCGCTATAGTAGTTGCAATAGCGTTATCCATACCGACTATGTTAAAGAACAAGCCTTTATTTTCTCGCAAGGAGGTATAACCTCCGTTCGAGGTTACCAAAAATCAGCATCTAAGAGGAGGTAAAACCTCCGTTATATGTTATCAAAAAGTTTATATTATAGAGGAGGTTTGAAAAATAATGTTAAAATTTAATGGAATCTATAAAACCTTTAACCATAATACGGTCAACGAAAAGCGCGTTATTAATGATTTATCTCTACATTTAAGAAAGGGAGATTTTGTTACGGTTATCGGAGGAAACGGTGCAGGAAAATCCACCTTACTTAATCTTATCGCAGGTGTATATCCTCCTGATAGCGGTAGTATATTACTGGAGGGAGAAACTGTTACCCATCTTCCTGAATATAAAAGGGCAAAGTATCTTGGAAGAGTATTTCAAGATCCAATGATGGGTACGGCTGCTAATATGGAGATACAGGAGAACTTAGCCCTAGCTTACCGCAGAGGTAAAAGGAGAGGGCTTAGATGGGGAATTACCAATAAAGAAAAGCAAAATTATATTGAAAAGCTAACCAACCTCGGTTTAGGCTTGGAGACCAGAATGACTTCGAAGGTCGGTCTTCTATCCGGAGGTCAAAGGCAGGCCTTAACCCTACTTATGGCAACCCTGCAACAGCCAAAACTTCTTCTTTTGGATGAGCATACCGCTGCATTGGACCCAAGCACCGCTGAGAGGGTACTTGAACTAACGCAGCAGATAGTTTCTGCCAATAATCTTACTACACTTATGGTAACTCATAACATGAAGCAGGCCATCCAGTATGGGAATCGCTTAATAATGATGTATGAAGGAAAAATTATATTTGATGTAACTGGTGAGGAAAAGAGTAATTTGAAGGTTGCGGATTTACTTAAGAAGTTTGAAACTGTAAGTAATGGTAGCTTTGCAAATGATAGGATGATTTTATCTTAGTTGGTTGTTTTCTTAAAAACAATCAAGTTTGATGTAGAATAATATTGTTTTTTACCTAGATATGTTATATATTATAGTAAATAAGTACTATTTATTTTAGAAGGCACATGATAATCAGGCATAAGATATACAAGGAGAGAGTGCTGAGTGTTTTTAAACGGTAGAAAGACAATAGGAGTATTTGTTTCACAAGCAAATGCTGAATTTCAGGAGGATCTTGGCAGAGGAATATCAATTCGTGCTAGGGATCTTAATTATAATGTCGCTTTTTTTACTAACTTTGGGGGCTATGGACAGAACGAATATGATGCAGGTGAGATTAAGATAAGTGATTTGCCAGACTATAGTAAGCTAGATGGAATAATTCTGGCTCCTGATACTATGGCAGTTGAAGGACTTGAGCAGCAAATAAGGAATCATATCAGAACAAGTAGCAAATGCCCTGTAGTTAGTGTAAGAAGAAGGATTGATGAATACTATAATGTGTTAATTGATGATAATAAAGTACTAGAAGAGATTATTAGGCATTTTATAGTGGAGCATGGATTTACAAAGCTTAATTTCTTGGCTGGACCAAAAGGCTTTCCAGACTCGGATAAAAGACTTGCCTGTTATAAAAGAATTTTAGAGGAATATGATATACCTATAGAAGAGGAACGAATCTATTACGGAGACTTCTGGAGGATTGAGCCTAAGAAGGCAATTGAATTGTGGTTGTCGGGGTCTCTTTCCATGCCACAGGCAATTATATGTGCTAATGATCATATGGCTATTTCGGTAGCAGGGGAATTAGAGAATAGAGGTATCTCCGTACCCAATGTGGTTGCTGTATCAGGATGTGATGATATAGCGGATGCTGTTGAATACATACCTGCCCTTACAACAGCTTCTATGCCCTCTGTAGAGATGGGAATCGAGGCTGTGGATAAAATAGACCGAATCAACAGGGGCCTTGTGGAGGAGCAGGATTCATTCATAGAAACTAACACAATATACAGAGGTTCTTGTGGTTGTAAATATAATATAGATGATGAAAAAAGAAGTCGGAAAATGCATTATTTGAGAATAGTGGATAGCTTACAAAGAGAGGTTATGAGAAATGCCTATATGTCGGGAGATTTAACAGGAATAACCACCTTGGATGAGATTAATGACAAGCTCTTTAAATATGTATATGAGAATATTGGCTTTACAGATTTTTATATGTGCTTATATACTGACTGGCAGGGAGTGAAGGAAGGTGAGGACAAAGGCTATGATCCTGATGAGGTAATGATCATGGAGTCAGGGACTAAGGATCGCCAGGGATACACTAGGATCCGCTTTTCAAGAAGCCATTTAATACCACCCCAATTTGAAGATGATAAACCGATGATTTATTATTTTGCCTTATTACATCATCGGTCTGTAAATTTTGGATATGTAGCCATTGCCTTTGAGAAAATACAAAGCTTTATGACTACATTTCAGGCATGGCTAATTAATGTCAGCAATGCCCTGGAAAATGTCAGGGTACATAGCGAGCTTAACCGCCTTGTCTACAAGCTAGAGGATATGTATATCCGAGATGAGCTAACGGGCCTATATAACAGAAGAGGACTTGAAACTCTCGGAGACAAATACCTGAAGCAGGCATTAGATAAGAAAGCTACCCTTATGGTATTTACTGCTGATTTGGATAAGCTAAAACAAATAAATGATAATTATGGACATGTCGGAGGGGATATTGCACTAAAGGCGGTAGCGAGTGCATTGGGATTCTCTGCGGATGATGACGAGATCTGTGTACGATTTGGCGGAGACGAATTTATTGTAATCGGTCTGGATTATGATGAAGAAAAAGCCTTTCGCTTTATAAGAAGGTTTATCGGAGAGCTGGATAGATTTAATCAAAGTGCTAATGAAGAATTTAGTGTATATGTCAGCTATGGATGGAGTCTTGTCGTTCCGGATAATAACACAACAGTTGAGGATTGCTTGGTAACGGCAGACAAGAAAATGTATCAACAGAAAAAGGAAAAGGAAACCTTAAGGTTGAGGGCAAACCTTATTCAATAATCTAGAGAAGCGTTAGCCTTGACATATACTTAAAAAGATATGGTTAAGGCTTTTTTTTTCGTATAGATTGGTGTATTATTAGTATGTAATAATTTATTATCGTTGACAAAAAAGGATCGAGGTGGGGGCCAAAGATGCTGGAAAATAATCATAAAACAATTGGAGTTTTTGTTACACGTGCTCATGAGGAATATCAGGATTTTATATGTAGGGCAATAAGCCGTCGTGCCTATGAGCTCGGGTACAATACTGCCATATTTTCTAATTTTGAAAGTTATGGGGAGCTGGATTACGATGTAGCGGAGAGCAATATAGCTAATATAATCAAATATGAGGATTTTGGTGGTATTATATTACTTCCGGATACTATGCTTGTTAAGGATTATAAAGCAAAAATATTAAAAAATATTAAAAAATATTGTAACTGTCCCATAGTTAGTGTAAGACAAGGCATGGATGAATACCAGAATGTTCTTATTGAGGACGATAATGTTTTGGATGATATAATACAGCATTTTATAAACCATCATAAATTCACGAAACTTAATTTCCTTACGGGCCCGAAGGAGAACCCAGTTTCAATACAAAGACTTAACACATATAAGCGAATTCTCTCGGAGCATGGTATTCCCATAGAGGAAGACAGAATTTCCTTTGGGGACTTCTGGAAGCGGTCTGCACCCAGGGTAGTTGAAAAATGGTTGGCGGATCCTGATAGATTTCCTGAAGCTATAATCTGTGCAAATGACTATATGGCTATATCTGTATGCAATGCGCTGGCACAGCGTGGAATTATGGTCCCAAGGGATATTGCCATATCAGGATGTGATAATATAGAAACAACAAAGGATTTTAGTCCGCCTATAACAACTGTGGGCATGCCTGTATCGGATATGGGAAGGGAAGCTGTCGATAAGATACACAGACAGTATATGGGGATATCTCAGGACGATACATCTTATTTGAAATTTGTAACACATATTCGAGAATCCTGTGGCTGTGAGATGAGCAAGGATGCAGTGGAAGTATTCAAAAGAAGAAACCACATTATAAGAGAGCTAGAAGAAAGAGACGAAACTATATCTGATAATGCTCATATGTCAATTGACTTAACAGGGGTTACCATGCTGGATGACCTCAATAATAGGTTGTCTTCATATACATATCTAAATCCGGGATTTTCATCCTTTTATATGTGTCTTTATATGGATTGGGATCAATATACAAGTGAAGAGGAATACGGAATAGATTATGGTGACAGAGAAGCATCCATGGAGGTTGGAATAAAGAACGGACACTTGCTAGAAAAGGTTCAGTTTGAAGCAAGAGATCTTTTACCGTCAATTTATTTGGACAATGAGCCTCAGACTTTCTACTTTAACATACTACATCATCGTGAGAAATGTTATGGATATACAGCCATAAGCTTTAAGCAATTTCAAGCATATAAGTCATCTTATCAGGGATGGCTTACAAATATCTGTAATGCACTTGAAAATATCAGGATTCATAGTGAGCTTAATAGACTGGTATATAAGCTGGAAGATATATCTATAAAAGATGCATTGACGGGTTTGTATAATAGAAGATCACTGCATACCCTTGGACAGAAATATTTGGAGCAAAGCATTAGAAACCAGAGTAATATGATGGTATTTAGTGCAGACATGGATAATTTAAAGTATATAAATGATATTTATGGTCATGCAGGCGGAGATATAGCTCTTAAAGCAGTTGCTAATGCACTGATGAATGCTTCAGAGGATGATGAAATATGTATGAGATTGGGTGGAGATGAATTCTCTGTTATAGGAGTGGAATATGATTCAGAGAAAATGAATCAATTTCTGGACAAATTCGATGAATCAATCCAAAGATTTAATAAAAAGTTAACTTATGATTTTAAGATTAGCATAAGCTTTGGATGGAGCATCACTAAAGCTGATAAAGATACAACTCTTGAGGAGTGCTTAAGCGTTGCTGATAAAAAAATGTATATTCAGAAATATGAGAAGAAGAGAAGGAGCTTGGGAGAAAAAATCTAGGCTAAAACTTTTATGCAAGCATTAGAAAGGGCTAGGAGCAATGGCAAAAATATTTATTGTTATGGGAAAGAGTGCAACCGGCAAGGATACCATATATAAAAGGCTATTGGAGCATGATGAATTGAAGGTACAAACTGTAGTTATGTATACCACAAGACCAATTCGTGTGTCTGAAAATGAAGGAGTGGAATATCATTTTGTTGACGAAGGAAAGCTTGATAAGCTGAAAGATGAGAATAGGATTATTGAACATCGCTCATATAATACGATTCATGGGGAGTGGCATTACTTTACTGTTAATGACGGGCAAATAGACATTGAGCGTCAGGACTATATTATGCATGGAACACTATATAGCTACGGACAAATTAGAGATTATTTCGGAAGTGACAATGTAATACCGATTTATATTGAGGTGGAAGACGGTAAACGTCTTATACGGGCAATTCTTCGGGAACAGAAGCAAAAGGAACCCAAATATGCCGAGGTTTGTAGAAGATTCCTTGCTGATGATGAGGATTTTTCAGAGGAAAACATATCAAGGTATGGCATAACCAAAAGATATGAAAATAACGACGTTGAGGTCTGCATAAAAGAGATAATAAAAGATATAAAGGGGTTAATATAAGAGCCTAAATTTAGCTTGTAGATAAAAACATACTGTCAACCACTTATATTTATGATATAATCACGACATGAGGTGAATCTATGGATATAAAGGTAAATCAGGCACAGCAGGTGAATCAACCCACACCAAAGCCCCCGGTACAGGATACGGACGGTTCCTTTAAGTTTACCTTAGTTTCCCAACTTGAGGATCAAAACCTTCAAGCGAGACTGAACTTCATGCTAGATGAAATCTCAGCACAGGGTAAAAAGTTGGGTAAGCGTATGGATGTGCGGGATATGAAGCACTATAGAGAATTAATAAAAACATTTATGAATGAGATTGTGAGTAGATCTCATAAGTTTACTAGAGAAAACTTCCTTGATAGAAAGGGAAGACATAGAGTTTATACTATGATTAAGTTGGTTAACAAGGAGCTTGATGAGCTTGCTTTGGAGCTCATTAAGGATGAAAAGGATCATATCCTTATACTTAATAAGATAGATGAAATTAGGGGATTATTAATAGATATAATAACCTAATAAATCAGGATGGAGAAATTTAATGCATGACTTTACGCAAATCATAGGACATGAAGGTATAATTAAGCATCTGCAGGTTGCAATTAGTGCAGATAAGATTTCGCATGCTTATATTTTTCATGGTGAGGAAGGCATGGGAAAGAAGACGCTGGCACTTACCTTTGCAAAGACATTGCAGTGTATGGAGAAAAGATATTATCCATGCAACATCTGTAAGTCCTGTAAGCAAACCGATAGCAATAATCATCCTGACATCGTGTGGATAACTCACGAAAAAGCCAGTATAGGCGTGGATGATATTAGGACTCAGGTCAATGCGGATATACAGGTTATGCCATATCAAAGCGAGTACAAGATATATATAATAGAATCTGCGGACAAAATGACTGAAAATGCGCAGAATGCTTTACTAAAGACAATAGAAGAACCCCCTGAGTATGCCATAATTATTTTGCTAGCATGCAATACACAGAGTTTACTACCCACTATTATATCACGGTGTGTAGTTTTGGATTTAAAGCCTGTAGATAGGCAGCTAATAAAGGAACATCTGATGGAAAAATTACATATCCCAGATTATGTGGCTGGAATAGCAGCTGGCTTTAGTGGAGGAAATGTTGGCAAGGCTATAAAATATGCATCCTCTGATGACTTTGAGAGTAAGAAGGAAGACATCTTCCATATACTAAGATACATCGATGACATGGAGCTTCATGAAATCATATCAGGGATAAAGACTATCTCGGAGAATAAAGCATCTATCAATGATTATATCGACTTAATGATGCTGTGGTTTAGGGATGTGCTTATGCTAAAGGCAACTAATGACCCAAATTTATTGCTTTTTAAGGATGAATTTCAGATAATTAAGAAACAAGCAAGTATAAGAAGCTATGAAGAGATAGAAAATGTAATAAAGTCTATGGAGGAAGCAAAGGCTAAGTTAAAAGCTAATGTTAATGTAGACATCACAATAGAATTAATGCTACTCAGTATAAAGGAGAATTATAATGGTTAAAGTTATAGGTGTAAGATTTCGAAGTGCGGGGAAAATCTATTATTTTGATCCCGCAGGATTTGATATAAAAAAAGGTGACAATGTTATCGTTGAAACCGCAAGAGGAGTAGAATATGGCAAAGTTGTATTAGGCTTCAGAGAGATAGAGGATGAGGATGTTATTCAACCTCTAAAGCCCGTAATCCGGCAGGCAACTTCGGAGGATGACGAGGTAGAAAAGAAGAACAAAGAAAAGGAAAAGGAAGCATTCCAGATTTGCCTAGAAAAGATTAAAAAGCATGGCTTGGAGATGAAGCTTATTGATTCCGAGTATACATTTGATAATAATAAGGTGTTGTTTTATTTTACAGCTGATGGAAGAATTGATTTTAGAGAATTAGTTAAGGATCTGGCTTCTGTTTTTAAGACAAGGATTGAGCTTAGGCAGATTGGAGTTAGAGACGAAACTAAGATTGTCGGTGGAATCGGAATCTGTGGAAGGACACTTTGTTGTAATTCCCATCTTTCAGAATTTGCACCAGTATCAATCAAGATGGCTAAGGAACAGAATCTTTCTCTTAATCCAACAAAAATATCTGGAGTATGCGGAAGACTTATGTGCTGTCTTAAGAATGAGCAGGAAGCCTATGAGGAGCTTAATTCAAAGCTTCCCGATGTTGGGGATTATATCAGCACCAATGATAATCTTAAGGGTGAGGTTCAGAGTGTCAGTGTATTAAAGCAGCTTGTAAAGGTCATTGTAACTCTGGAGAATGATGAAAAGGAAGTTCGTGAATATAAAGTAGAAGACCTAACCTTTAGACCGAAGAGGCGGAAGGAAAAAGGAAACAATATAGAGGATGAGGAATTAAGGGTACTAGAGCTCTTGGAGAAGAAGGAAGGGAAATCCCTTTTAGATGATGAATAATATGGATATCCGCAAGGGATTTTTAAAGCCCGACGAACGAATAGATGAGCTTCATAGAAATAATTATATAATTATTCAAAATACAAAAAAGTTCTGTTTTGGAATGGATGCTGTATTATTATCTGGGTTTGCTAAGGTTCTTTTAGGTGAGACTGTTCTGGATTTGGGAACTGGAACAGGAATTATACCTATTCTTTTGGAGGCTAAAACCTCCGGTAGGCATTTTACTGGCCTTGAGATACAGAGCGAAAGTGCTGACATGGCTAGGCGAAGTGTTATCATTAATAAGCTTGAAGATAAAATTGATATTGTGC
>CAZDWP010000053.1:0-1172 GCA_964508985.1 uncultured Herbinix sp.
CGGATCAGACAATAGAGGAAGCAGAAATGAGCGGAATTCCACTTCTTTAAAAAATCAAGGAACTGTGTAAATATATAAGAGGTATATAGGTACGAATCAAAATACACCCTTAGAAGAACACCTGCTATAATTTGTAATGTCGTAAGCGGACTTTAGTCCGATTAAGACAAACAAATATAGTAGGTGTTACTTGTACGGGTGTGTGAGATTCGTACCTATATGCCTCTTGTTAACATTTACATAGTCCCTTGAGTTTGTTAATACTTTAGAATTCTGCTGTATCGGGATGAGCCCCGGTTTTTCCAAGTGCCTCTAAAGCTTTCATAGCATCAATATCCTTTTCTGTAAGTTTGAAGTTAAAGATATCAGCGTTCTCCAGCATCCTTTCCTTTTTAGAAGCCTTAGGAAGAGGTAAAAAACCATTTTGGATGCTCCAACGAAGCAATATTTGAGCTACAGATTTATTATGCTTTTTGGCGATTTCAATCAGAATAGGGTGATCAAAGTTACCCTTTATAAGGGGACTCCAGGCTTCTACAATCATTCTGCGATCTTTACAATATTCTACAATATCTCTTTGAACATATTGGGGATGCAACTCCAGCTGATTTACCATGGGAGCAATAGTCGCCGTATCTAATAAGGCGTCTAAATGGTTTTCTAAGAAGTTACTGACTCCGATAGCTTTTATTTTACCAGACTTATATAGCTCCTCGAAGGCCTTCCAAGTACCTTCGTTAAGCTCTATCCAAGAATTCCGAATAGAAATCGGTCTGGGCCAATGAACTAAGTACAAGTCCACATAATCAATATCGAGATTATTCATGGATTTATCAAATTCCTTTAAGGTGTTCTCATAGCCGTGGCTGTCATTACTTAGCTTAGTAGTAACAAATAACTCATTTCTCTTTAAACCACAAGCCCGTATAGCCTTACCTACAGACACCTCATTATAATAGCTAAATGCTGAATCTACATGTCTATAACCGCAGTCAATGGCGGTCTTAATGGTATCCACAGTGGTGTCAGCCTCAGGAAGCTTCCATGTACCGAAGGCTACACAAGGGATTTTATTACCATTTGATAAAACATAAGTGTCTTGAATACTGTTCATCCAATCCTCCTCCATAAATTAAAGTCATAGTAGCTCACAACGGAGGATTTATCCTCCT
>CAZDWP010000053.1:1272-6331 GCA_964508985.1 uncultured Herbinix sp.
ATCCTCCTCCATAAATTAAAGTCATAGTAGCTCACAACGGAGGATTTATCCTCCTTGTATATTTGATGATACCATAGGTACTAGTGCGAAACAATATTCTATATTATATTAATCATGTACTTTTTAAACCATTATTATTTAGCCAGATTGTCACTGCGTCTTCAGTGTTTCTTCCAATAACACCGTCTGCTCTGAGCTTTAATTCACTTATGGCATTTTCCACAGCATAGCTTTTGTCACAGGCATCAAAAAGTGGCATGTCATTCTGATTGTCTCCAAAGCCTATAATTGTATCTATAGAGAGATGGCTACGAAGAAATTTAACAGCATGATATTTTGATGATTTTATAGAAAAAATCTCAAGATACCACATATTCTTAGAATAATTATCTTTATAAAAAACGCTATTTATATTAGGGAGAGCTTTAACCATTTCATTAAGCTGCTCCAGGTTCTCCTTATAGTCCATTAAGGTGAAATATATGATGGGTTCATCTACAAGCGAAGAGAAATTATCTACCTTTATAAAGGATTTGTTGTATTTTATAACCCTCTCATCATGAAAATCCTTAAGAGCCTTATTGCTTAGTTCCTCATAATAGGTAGCAAGTTGTCCGCCATTTACCGTATATAAGAATCCCTTAAGATGATTTTCTTCGATCATTGATATTAATGCACTTACATCTTCTCTACTAAATGACTCCACCTTAATGTAGTCCTTATTAACAGGGTCATATATACATACCCCGTTCATTAATATTATTGGCAGAGTTAGCTCAAGGTCCCTTAAGATGTATTTTACAGATGCTATGCTTCTAGCGGTAGCTACTGTAAATAATAATCCTTGGCTCATTAAATCATTAAGGATGCGAACGGTTCTCTTAGTAAGAGTAACATTAGGGCTAAGGAGTGTTCCGTCCAAATCAGAGATATAGAGTGTTTTCATAAGCTTCATCCAATCTTAGTATAGTATTATCATATATTTTTATTCTTTAGAAGTGCTCTTATGTAGCATATAAAGTATAAGTACTATATCGCCTATCAAAAACAATAGACATATTATGACCATCTGGAACTGATCTGACATAAGCGCTCTGAGTCCTAAGAGCAGGCTGATATTGGAAAGCATATAGAAGAAAAAAAGGTAGAGTTTGAAATTTAGGTTTAGATTTTTTCCAGACAAGGAGTTAAAGAATTCATATATACCATAAACGATTATCACAATAACCAGGATAATATTTATCCTGGTGTCATTAATAATATAAGACATAAAATTTCCGGAAGCAAGAATGGCTATAATAAACCATTTGCCGATTGTCATAAGTGCTTTATTCTTCATCGTATTCTTCCAATCTATATTATGTTTTCAATAAATAGCTTGAATCCTAATAAAATCAAGAGAACGCCTCCGCCAAATTTAGCTCTAATTCCTAAAAGAAGGCCGAATTTTCTACCTATATATACACCAAATGAACAACATAAGAATGTAATACCGCCTATAAGAAGTGCGGTTGTAGTAATATTGGCTTCCATAGCAGCCAAGCTTACACCAACAGCCAAAGCATCAATGCTAGTAGCAATACCTTGAATAATAAGATTTTTGCTGGTAAAGACATTTTTAGTATTGCATACGCCTTCGGGATTTTTCTTATCCTTGATAGCATCAATAATCATGTTAAGACCGATAGCACCAAGTAGGAAGAGTGCAATAAAATGCTGATACTTTGATATTACATCAGTAAATCGATTACCAAAAATAAAGCCCAGTATTGGCATAACACCTTGAAAGAGTCCAAATGTAAAGGCTGTAGAAAGTACATCTATCTTGGTAACTTTATAGCTACACATACCATTTGTTATAGATACCGCAAAGGCATCTGTGGCTAGACAGAAGCCGAGAAGTATTTGTGTTAAAAAGTCCATTATATTTGCCTTTCATAAATATTGCTGATTATTATTATAAATCAATACCATTGTAAAAGTAAATGGCTTTTTATGTTATTTGCCAGTGATATGATTCACAAGTGAATAAATCATATTTACAGTTAATTAATTATATTCATATGTGAATGAATTTTATTAACTTGCGTAGAGAGCTCTAATCGTATAAAATGTTAATGGTGGCATTGATATATATGGGGAGGAAGCAATGAGAATCGGAGGAGAAATAAAAAAACAGTATAATGATCCTGCAGAATGGCTACTTCAGATTAAGGAATTAAACTATAGCACGGTCCATTCTCCAGTGGGATATGAAGCAAGTGAAGAGATAAAGAAGTCATATATAGATTATGCTAAGAAAAATGACATATTGATTGGAGAAGTGGGAGTCTGGAGAAACCCCATTTCCCTAAATGAGATAGAAGCAAAAAGAAATATTGAATATTGCAAGGAAAGGCTTGCTCTTGCTGATGAGCTTAAGGCTAATTGCTGTGTCAATATTACGGGCTCCAGAGGAGAGGTATGGGACGGCTTTTACAGAGAAAACTACGACGAAGATGTATATACACTTATTGTCGATACCACGAGAGATATAATTGACAGTGTTAAGCCAAAGTATACATTTTATACTCTAGAACCTATGCCTTGGATGATTCCGGATTCACCGGATTCATACCTTAAGCTAATTAAGGATATTAATCGTAAAGCTTTTGGTGTCCATTTGGACTTTACCAATATGATCAATTGCCCTATACGTTTCCTAAAAAGTGATGAGTTTATCGAGGAATGCTTTAAGAAGCTGGGGCCATATACAAAAAGCATTCATGCAAAGGATGTAGTAATGGAAAAGGCTTATCCCTGTGTTATTAAGGAAGTTATGCCAGGTAAGGGTAGACTGGAATATAGTAAAATAGTTCGCTTAATTGATAAGCTAGGAGAAGATATACCTGTATTTGTGGAGCATCTTGACACCCATGAGGAGTATTTGGAGGCTTCATCCTTTATTAGAAAAGTAGCAAGAATGGAAGGCATCAAAGTAATCTAATTAAATTATAATGAAATGGAGTAACCCATGGAAGGAATCGACAGAGACAGACCTTTAGAACATATACAGATAAAGCCTTATAAAAAGGATGCATCATATTCATATACTCTTGGTGCTTTTCCAACATACGAGCTTATTTTAAGCAAGCCCGAGGCGGTAAGTAAAATACTGATGAATTCAAGTTATACAGATGCTGAAAGCTTACGGGCTCTGTGTGCCAGATATAATATTCCTTTGGAGATAAATGATAAGCTTATCGGAAGGCTTAGTGATAAGGAGAATTGTTATGTAGCCGGCATATTTGAAAAATATAACTGTGAGCTATCAAAGGATAGACCTCATATAGTATTGGTTAATCCCAGTAATATGGGAAATCTAGGAACAATTCTTAGAACCATAGTAGGATTTGGTATATATGATATCGCCATTATCCTTCCAGGAGCGGATATTTTTAATCCAAAGAGTATAAGGGCATCAATGGGTGCGCTTTTTAAGCTTAAATTTCAGCTGTTCAATACATTTGATGAATACCATAAGCAGTATAATGACCATGACATCTTTACATTCATGATAAATGAAGGACATTCACATACTATTAATGATTGCCCTAAATCCAAGCTTTTTTCTCTTGTCTTTGGGAATGAGGCCACGGGTTTGGATGATTCTTTTCTTAATGTTGGTACAAGTGTTATGATACCACAGACATCTGATGTGGATTCCCTTAACCTTACTATTGCGGTGGGGATTGGGGTATATGTATTTACACAGGGAGGATAAAGCCTAGTTATAAGTATTACATAATAAAAATAAATTTTTGAGGGGGTTTTTGATATGAAGCTTAATTACAAACGTACTTTTTTTGTGGGATTTGCTTTTTTATCAATTGTTGCTTTTTGGGAGCTCTATGATGGGATAATCCCCAAAATGCTGGAAGGGACCTTTGGTCTTGGAGCGACAGCTGTCGGGGGTATTATGGCGATTGATAATGTGTTAGCCTTATTCATTCTTCCCTTATTGGGCGCTTTCTCTGACAAGGTGAATACCCGTATAGGTAAGAGGATGCCATTCATATTAGGCGGAACATTGCTAGCGTCTTTATTTATTATTTTATTACCGATAGCGGAGTATAAGGGAAATTTGATAATATTTATGATTGCCCTAGGCATTATATTAGTAGCGATGGCATCTTATAGATCTCCTGCGGTAGCACTAATGCCTGATGTTACACCCAAACCTCTAAGAAGTAAGGCGAATGCTATAATTAATCTTATGGGAACACTGGGTGGTGCCTATGCTTTAGTTATGACATGGTGGCTATATAAGGATGATGGTAGCCTTAATCTTCCTGTATTTATTAGTGTAGTATTTATAATGATCTTATCTGTGGTATTTCTTTTGATAACAATTAATGAGAATAAGCTAAAAGAGAAGGTAAGGGAAGAAGAGAAGGCATTTAATATAGAAGATAATGAAGACGACGACGCAGAGAAATCCGATGAAAAGATGCCCAAGGATGTTAGACGTAGCTTTGTATTTATTCTAGCATCGATATTTCTTTGGTTTTTTGCCTATAATGCTGTTAAGACCGCATTTTCAAGATATGCTGACAAGGTATGGGGATATGGTGGAGGAAGCTATACACTTCCCTTAATGGTAGCCTTGGGTGCGGCACTGGTTAGTTACATACCTATTGGAATAATATCAAGTAAAATCGGACGTAAAAAGACCATCATTACTGGTATTATATTAATAACCTTATCATATATGGCTGGTATTTTGTTTACAGAGCCTTCGCCATTAATCAATGTTGTATTTGCCTGCACAGGAATTGGCTGGGCTTCTATAAATGTCAATTCTTATCCTATGGTTGTTGAGATGTGCAAGAGCTCGGACACTGGTAAATACACAGGATATTATTATACATTTTCTATGGCTGCACAGATAATTACTCCGATTGTATCCGGTTTCTTATTGGAAAATGTGGGATATAGAACATTGTTCCCTTATGCAGTGGTATTTTCCCTTGCCTCACTGTGCACGATGCTTTTTGTTAAGCATGGAGATTCTAAGCCA
>CAZDWP010000053.1:6431-10207 GCA_964508985.1 uncultured Herbinix sp.
TTCCCTTGCCTCACTGTGCACGATGCTTTTTGTTAAGCATGGAGATTCTAAGCCAATAAAGAAAAAGGTAGTAAATTAATAGCATTACTATAAGGAGAAGAATATGTTAGTGCCAATTTGCATATTATTTGCGATACTAATCCTTCTTTACTTACTGGCCATCATGCCTAAGCTAAAGAAAAACCCTAACAGAATAAAGTTTGAAGGATGGCATTTTGCTCACAGGGGACTTCATGATAATAAGTCTCAGGCACCGGAAAACTCTTTGGAGGCATTTAGGCTTGCTGTTCAGGGTAAGTATGGAATTGAATTAGATGTACAGTTAACCAAGGATCTTGTACCGGTCGTGTTTCATGATTATAATCTAAAGCGTGTCTGCAATATAGATAGGAAGGTATCCGAACTGGATTATGAGGAGCTTCTGAAATATAAATTATTTAAATCACAGGAGAGAATTCCTACGCTTCGAGAGGTACTTGAATGTGTTGAAGGGAAGGTTCCGATTATTGTGGAGCTAAAGATACCCTGGAAACCTAAGAACACCTGTGTAGCTGCCTCAGAGGAGCTGGATGCATATAACGGACTCTACTGTATTGAATCCTTCAACCCATTTGGACTGGGTTGGTATAAGAAGAATTATCCTTATATATTGAGAGGACAGTTATCAACTGATTTTGTAAAAGAGAAGATTGAGGGTAGTAGGATGCAGTATTTCCTTCTAAAACATCTCTTGTTTAATTTCCATACAAAGCCAGACTTTATTGCCTATCACCATATATATAAGAAAGGGCTTTCATTTATGATCTGCAGAAAGCTTTACAAGACCTGGCCGGTTGCGTGGACTATTAAATCTCAGGATGAGCTGGAGGACTGCAAAGACTATTATGATTCATTTATCTTTGAAGGCTTTAAGCCCAAAAAATAACACTTAATTTTAATTAAAGTTGTATTTTACTAATACAAAGGCTAAATATTTGCATAAGGCATGGCAGATATTTAGCCTTTTAGTATATTCTATTAATAACTGGATATTATCTGAGTCATGGGGATGCTTGATAAGGCCTCCCTGTCTATGGTATTAAAAGAAAAGGGAGGTATTCAATGTTTAAGATGTTGTTGGTTTGGTTAGGTGGGGGTGTATGGTGGCTGTCTAACATGTTACTAAGCCCAAAAAAGCTTTCATGTGATAGGATATATCAAATGGAAGCAAAAAGGGGAAGCTTTGACGAGGCATCATATAAGAAGACAAAGAAAAAGCAGTTTATGCTTCAATCCGACTATGGTTATTCATTGTCATGTGAGCTGCTGGAGCCTGAAGAAGAATTTGGTACCAGGTACCGTACCGGGAACCAAACACCGATTGCGATTTTGTGTCATGGATTTTCCCAAGGGAAGTATAGGTCATTGATATATGCTGAAATATTTTTAAAGCTTGGGTTTAAGGTACTGATTTATGATCACAGAAATCATGGCTTGAGTGGAAAAGCCTTTACCTCTATGGGTTATTATGAGAAATATGACCTAAAAAGACTAGTCGATTGGTGCTATGATAACTATGGTCCTAATTGCAAAATCCTTACTCATGGTGTATCCATGGGAGCAGCTACAGCATTGCTTCACCTTGAGATAGATAAACGAGTTATATGCACTATAGCCGATTGTGCATATACGGATTTAAAGGAACTACTTAAGCACCAGATTAAGCATTACTATCATATGCCTACTCTTTTGGTTCCCTTAGAAAGCTTAATAACTTACTTACGAGCTGGGTTCTGGTATGGACAGGTATCTCCCATCAGTGTAGTAAAAAATCTAGATACTCCGGTTTTATTCATACACGGAAAAAAGGATAGATATGTTCCCACAGAAATGTCTATCAAAATGTATAAAGTAAAGAGATGCAATAAAGCATTATATCTTGTGGCAGGAGCCACTCATGCACAATCATGTATGCTAAATAAGATAGGATATGAAAGTAGAGTAATGATATTTATTGATAAACATATGCGTAATAATCTTGAAGATTATGAATGAGTTTATAAGTTTTATTTGGCACAAATATAGGGTGTATATTACCTTTCGGTATTATACACCCTAATATTATGTATCGTTAATTATTAAAGTAAAATGAAATTAGTCTTCTTTCTTCTTTAGAACTACAGCACCGGTTCCAAGAACAGCAGCGCCTAAGCCTAAGAATAAAGCTGTGGAAACTACACCAGTTTTAGGAGCGGCTTCGGAAGCACCTTCGGAGGCTGCGCCATGAGCAAGAACAACGTTACCGTCAGCATCCTTGAAATCTAATCTTTTGATTTGAAGAGCGCCTTCAGATTTGCCCTGAAGATTAACTACAACTTCGCAATAGCCTGCATCCTTCATAATATAAGGCAGATTAAGAACCATCTCTCCGTCAACTTCCTGATCAGGATAAGATGTAGGTGACCATGGACCAGGACCATTAGCGATGATTTCTGCGGTAAATGTAGCTTTACCAGCAATAACAACATCAACTGATGTAATAGAATCACGGATAGCAACGTCATCAGTTAGTGGTGTTGCAGCTGTTCCACCATAAAGTACAACCCAAACATCGTTGTTGGTAGCAGCATTTGCTTCATTTGGATAGTCAAAAGGAAGTTGATCAGTACTAGCAAGAGCAGTACCCATTGTCATAGACAGTACTAAAATTGTAGCAATAAATCCAGCAAAAACTTTGTTTCTTAATTTCATTATTACTCCTCCTTAATTTGATAGATGTAGTAAATACATGTATATTCTAACAAATATAGAGATTTTTGTATAGCAACATTTAGGATAAGTTTGGTAAGTATTTTTGTGTATGTTGCACAATATGGTCTATTTATCGTATTTCATAGCCCTAACCTTCATAGATAAACCAAAAAGATTAATGAATCCCTCTGCATCCTTATGGTTGTATAATTCCCCTGTTGTGAAAGAGGCTATACTTTCGTTATATAAGGAGTATGGAGATGTGGTTCCCTTCTTTATTATATTTCCTTTATACAACTTCAGCTTTACTTCCCCTGTAACATATTTTTGAGTAGTATCTACAAATGCCTGATAAGCTTCTCTTAAAGGACAGAACCACTTTCCTTCGTAGACTAATGAGGCAAAGCGATTAGCTACTTCTTTTTTTGCCGACAGTGTATCGCGATCAAGTATAAGCTCTTCAAGTTGAGTGTGAGCTTCCATCAATATAGTGCCACCAGGAGTTTCGTATATACCTCTGGATTTCATTCCTACGACACGGTTTTCGACTATATCTACAATGCCGACACCATGCTTGCCTCCAAGTACATTTAGCTCTTTAATGATTTTAGAGGGAGACATGGATTTACCATTTAGTGATGTTGGAATTCCCTCTTCAAATGTCATACTTATTAATTCACCCTCGTCAGGTGCATTTTCAGGAGATACTCCTAACATAAGGAGGTGGTCGTAGTTTGGTGCCATTGCAGGATCCTCAAGCTCCAGCCCTTCATGACTGATATGCCATAGATTACGATCACGAGAATAGCTGTTATCAGCCGAGAAGGGAAGATTAATACCGTGCTTTGCACAGTAGGCGATTTCCTCTTCGCGGGATGACATATCCCATATTCTCCAAGGAGCTATGATTTTAAGCTCAGGTGCTAGAGCTTTAATAGTAAGCTCAAAACGCACTTGATCATTTCCTTTACCTGTCGCACCATGACATATTGCAGTTGCACCCTCTATCTTTGCAATCTCAACCAGTCGTTTAGCTATAACAGGTC
>CAZDWP010000054.1:0-1099 GCA_964508985.1 uncultured Herbinix sp.
GTTTTCAGGGGTGACCTCTCCGAGAGAAGAAAGTAGTGCATCCTCTACTGTCGGATTGAAATCAGGACGGATAATAAATGGACTAATCACAGGGATAGCAAGAGCTGGTTCCTCAATATTTTGTAGCCATGTAATATCCGGCCTTTCCCCACTATCATTATCATAAATAATTGCATAACTTTTAGCGTCTGTAAATCCTAAAATACCCTCATCAAAGGTAATTATTTTATCTTCCTCAAGATTGACCTCTCCAAAATGCTTTGTTTTAACTAACATCAGTTTCCCCTTTCGTATAAATATATTTAATCATAGCATAAATTCTTGTCTCATAAATCATGTTAATTTCCATGGACTAATCTGTATATACATTTTATATAAAGTCTAGCAAAGAGTTCTGCACCACCTTAGATGCTGCAGATAAGGACGAATTGTATATCATCTGCGCTGCATTGAAGTTTATGATAGTATCAACGATATCAACATCCTCATTCTTTGACATTAGTTCCTTAAAGTCTACTTTTTGGCTAGAAAGCCTGTTCTCTGTCAATCTTAATCTGAATTGTCTGCTGCCAAGGTCTGCTACAGCCACATTAACTCTGTCCTGTTCTTTGTTAGAACTGGTTATACCTCTGGCAAATGTAGTCTGCATAACTTCCTTCTTAAGGTCAAGCTCTTTATCAAATTGATCAAGCATTTTCTCGTAACGAAGAATTTCGTCATCAGTAAGATTTTTATCCTCTAAGCGTTTTTTAACCTCGGTAATTTTACCTTCAACTTGAATTACATCGTCAACGCTCTTTAAGATATCATCAATATCTCTGCCTATTTTATGTGATATGGCGTCAGAGCCTTCTGTATTGATGGTAAGCTTTTGATTATAATTGATTTCATATTGAATTTCCTGCTTTTCCTTTGTATATTGAATCTCCGGTTGTTCTGGCTTGCTATTATCTTTCAAAACACAGTTAAAATAATGCTCAGGTTTAAGTTCACCCTTGTCGAAATTTGTTTTTCTATATGACAATTCTATATTGTCTGCCGTCCTTAATTCTTCATAAATACTTTCATGCATGATAATTTCTCCGGTCTCATAAATAAA
>CAZDWP010000054.1:1199-10182 GCA_964508985.1 uncultured Herbinix sp.
TGGTCACCTGAAAATTTCTCACTTATATCATATTGCAAATGATTAATATCTTCCATAAATGTTAGTGGACTATCCGTCTTATATCCCGAAAATACATATCTACCAGCATAATTAGTATTACCCTCGTGATATATCTGGTTCTTCATCTCTACAAGATTCTGAACTATAGAGGCACGGTCTGTGGCTGTCAAGGAGTCTGAGGCTCCCTGAATACAATCTGTATTTATTTTTCTTAATATCTCATTTATTGTTGATAAAGAGCCTTCAGTTACGTCCATCCAAGAGACCGCATCCGGAATGTTTTTATCATAATACTGTTCAAGCTCAGCCAAATTAGTCCTAAGCTTCAAGGCACGAACCGTAACAATCGGATCTTCTGACGGTCTTTGAATCTTCTTGCCGGTGGAATATTGTTCTTCCAGCCTAGATACATTTAGCTTGTTTTTATTAATATTACCGAGCATATTATTAGTCATCATACGGTTTGTGATTCTCATTTAGCACCTCCAACACCTTTTTTTATATGTAACCCTGAAGAAGAAGGAGCGAGCCCACAAATACGAGCTTCGTAGTTCTTCCAAAGGTTCAGCTTTCTGAACCTATACGCCCATGTACGTAATCAATCTTTCATAAATCTCATCCATTACCGATATAACTTTAGCTGAAAGGTTATAGGCGTTCTGAAAACGAACGAGGTTCATGGCTTCCTCGTCAATATCCACACCCGATACGGATAGCTTTTGGTTATTAATTGCCCTAAGGATATTTTCTTGGCTTATAGACAAATTATTCGCTTTCTTAGTATCAATGCCAACATCCGCAACCAGTGTATTCATAAATCCTCCTGGTTCACCTTGTCCAAACATAGTCTTGTCTGATTTTAGCGCTATGAGGGCTTCTACAACATCATTATTATCAATTCCATTGACCACATCAGTCGCAGCCGCTAACCGACTAGGATCATTCATCAGCTGGCTACTAATGGTAAAGTTATCGGCTGTCATAAAGTAATAGGAGCCATAAAGAGGTCTATCCGCTGGTACCTCTTCTAAAAGGCTACCTGCCTTAAAGGTGTTAAAATCATAGTAATAATAATCATCCGATTCAGCTAATGGTCCGAATATATACTCTCTCCCATTTATCTTATCAGTAGCACTAAAGAAATCTGTTCCTGGATTATTATTAAGATCTCTTCCTGTTCTATGAGTCTCATTAAAAGCTTTGGCGTATGTTCTAATAAACATATTCATCTGATCCATATAATAAGGAATTCCCTTATTGTTTATACTTTTTCCTACCGCCGCTTCTGTGTCTATCACTTCTGTTCCAAGAGGTTCCTCAAGTTCAAAGGTATAGATGAATTCTCCGGTTCCCTCATCCATATTAATTTCAAATCCAGCATATGCATAATCCATGTTTCCTATGGTTATAATACCGGATTCAGGAATGTTTAGCCTCTCTACTTCATTTATTGTAGTGTCTCTTACAGTAACATAACTCTCACCGGCATCAGCAGAGACGGTTCCCCGAAGATTGTTTCTATTATTACCATCTCTGATTTCATATAAGGCCTTCAGAGAGCCTCCAAGATTTGAACTTCCCAGGTTAAACGACTGGCCATTATCCCAAGCCACATCATATAGCCCGTCTATGTCGTTTTGATTCTGTTTCTTCTCTCTCGGGATTACCTGAAGTGTACTATAATTTCCTCCATCCACTAAGGTCTGTCCGTCTATCTTTATTACGTAGCTGGTAACACCAATACCGGCACCTACCACCTTCTCAGTAACGGATACACTGGATAATTGTGATAATTCATCCACCAGAAGGGCTCTTTGATCTCTAAGGTCATTAGCAGTGCCCCCGCTTACCTCCAATGTATTAATCTGTTTTGTGAGAGCTGCTATCTGCTGTGATGTAGAGTTAATCTTATCAACCATGTTTTTTACTTCAAAATTACACTCATCCTGTATGTTCTTCAGGTTTTCTGATAAAGAATTAAAATAGTCTGAAAGACTCTTACCATAATTAATAACCTGACTTCGAATAGTAAGGCTGGATGAGTTGTTTGCCAGCTCCTGGAGGCTGTTATGCATAGAATTAAATGTGGTTGTAAACCCTTCCACGCTGACCTCATTGAAATAATTTTCAATTTCGGTCATATAGTGGGCTTTGTTAGAATATTCTCCCAGAATTGTATTATTCTTTCTATATTTAACATCATAATATTCATCTCTCAGTTGTGTCACTCCAGTAACACTAACACCGGTTCCTGCCATACCATAGGTACTATTCATCCTAAGGGCTTTGCCTGCCTTTTGACTCATAACCTGTCTGGTATATCCGTTTGTTTCCGAATTGGATATATTATGGGCAGTCGTATCCAGAGCAGCCTGATAAGCATATAATCCGGTCTGTCCAATATGTAATCCAAAAAATGATGATCCCATAATTCCTCCTTTTTTCTAAAATATAAACTATAAACAACCCAGAAGAACAAGGAGCGAGCCCACTTATGCGAACTTCGCAGTTCTTCCAAAGGTTCAGCAAGCTGAACCGATTTACATACTCATAATAATATGCTCTAGCATCTCACTGACCACATTGATATACCTTGCTGCAGCATTATATGAATGCTGAAACTTAATCAGATTTGTCAATTCCTCGTCGGAGGATACACCGGATACCTCAGATCTTTTATTATCTATACTTGTCGACATAGATACCTGATTCATACTAATGGTATGAACCTGTTCCCCTCTATTAGCAATCTCCGATATAAATGAAATATAGTAATCATTTACATTGTTTGAGGTTAATGTATTCGGTGATATAGTTGCAAATGGCTTTTGCCAGTTGGATAATAGCCTCTGTGCCATCTCTATATCATAAGCACCAGTTCCATCATTCATTGATAGAGGAAGATAGGAATTATTTTGAAGAATATTTGGATTAACCTCTATTTCTCCTAATGTATACAGAGAATAATTGTCCTTCGGATCCTCTTCAATATATATCCGAGCTAAAATAGAAGTAACTCCTTTTGTACCGTCTTCATTCTCAATCTCTATATCTATTGATTGTACATCTGTATAACGAGGGGTAGACTTCCTACTAAACAAAGCCTCGCCAGCAGTTTTCTTCGGATCCATACCTACTGAAGCATAGTCCTCATCAAAAATCTTTAGCTTGCTACCATCAGGTAAGGTTACTTCTTTATTTGGACATAGAGTATCATTAACCATTGTAACAATCCCATGTATTAGCTGGTCAAATTGAGCCTGAGCTGTCATCATTATAGACGGATCTATTAAATTATTATATTCTTTTACCGCATCCTGATACTGCTTATCTGTTTCGTAGCTGTCCCGTACAGGTATATCGGTATAATTAGCTTGTTTATGACCCCTAGCCGTAAGTAATCCCTTTAAGGAGCCTATGTCTGTATCATTCATAGATGACGGAGGTCTATCCATATTAAATACGTCAACATACCCATGGGCAACCCAGATAGGCTTTAGCATCTGAGAATCCTTATTGATTTGGGCTGTATCCATGCGGTAAACCGTATCCTCGGTTACAAAGGGTACCCCTTCCACGTTAACAGAAACTACACCCGTAGGATACTCTTTATATGTAATCCCCGCTATCTTACTAAGCTCATCAAGAAGTAGATTTCTATTATCTCTTAAGTCATTAGCTTTCTCCACTCCGGTGCTCTCGTAATGTCTTATTTTGATATTCAACTCTCTTATTTCAACGCCAATCTCATTGACTCGATTTACCTGATCAATAATCTTTGTATTAAGATTTACTTGGTAATCATTCATTTGGCTGTATATATTATCTGCTCTTTCCACAAACGAAACTGCGGTTTGAATAAAAGAAGCCCTTGCCACGATATTGTCAGGTTCTCTAGACAATTCCTGCAACGATTCCCAGAATTCTTTCATAGTATTTTGAAATTGAACCCCTTCCAGCTCGCCGAACAGCCCTTCTACTTCCTCTATAGCCTGATATTGGGATTCATAAAAAGCCTGTCTACCAATTTCCTGGCGATAGGCTTGATCCAAGAAGGCATCTCTCACCTGTTTCACCTCAGCAAAATTAGCACCCAGACCGCGCTGCATGGATGAAAGGTGGGATTCACCCCACTTAACATATTGAAAATCAGTAGATATAGCTTGTTGTCTCACAAAGCCTTTAGTATCTACGTTTGCAAGATTATGTGATGTAACATTAAGAGACGCCTGACTTACGTTAAGACCAGACACCCCGATATGCAGACTACCAAATGAAGCCATAAACATACCACCTTCACTCTGTATTACTTACTGTTTTGCATCGAACATCCCTGTTCCTATAGATTTTTCATTATCTTGCGATGCATTTTTAGTGTAAGTGTTGTTCCCCGGCGACATCCTTGTGCTCTGAAGAAAATTCATATTGAATTCTATCATCTCTAGGGATTGTTGAATTAGATCCTTGTTTCTGTTATTAATATCGACTAATATATTAACGGTTTTCTTGAGCTTGTCGTGAAGCTCAGATAAAATCCTTTTTTCCTTCTGCTTAGTATCCAATAGGCCAATAAGGGTACTTAGATTTAAGTTCTTGTCTTCTTTACCAAGTACAATTCTTATATCCTCCATTACCCTGGCCCTCTTGTTCTCTAGAGCCGTGACCTTATCTATTGCATCTTGTTCCTTGGCAGTAATTTCTTGCAAAGCTGCTGTGTCATTCATTACGATGACCTGTGTCTTTTCTCTTATAACTGGAATAAGCTGATTATACACCTCTTGTTCCTTATCCAATATATCAATTAATTCATCAATTAAGCTTGCCACAATCTACCTCGTTTCAGATATAAGCCCATAGGAATAATTCCTAATTCCTATTCGTTAACAGCTCTTATATCAGCTCATCAAAATAACGATTAACCACCTTATCTGCTACCTCTGTCATATCTATATTGTAAGATCCGGATTCAATCTGCCTCTTAATTTGGTTCACCTTATCCTCTCTTACATCAGGAGTCTGTGAAACAACTTGTTTTGCCACCCTATAATCTTGTCCTTTTTGGGATATCTCTAGCTTATCACTAAAGCTTCCTCCGCTTGGTTTAGTTGCTTTCTTTACCTTATTAGTGTTATAAAGCTGACTAACCTTGTTGTATGCATCTATACGCATAATATCACCACCTAACTTACTATTTGTTGACTTGTTCTAAGATCCTATATTATTTATCGGCTAAATACAAATAAACATTATAGGTAAATACTATTTTTTACGAATAAGTATATTGAAGGTTCGGTCTAGGTATTCCGATTATAAAATCAAATTCCCCTATTACGGGGAATTTGTACTCATATTATTTCTTTTTTATTTGCTTCTTTAGAACCTCAATTGCCTTTTGAAGCTGATTATCCTCATCTTTAGGAATAGTTATTAGCTGCTTTAACCCTTCGTCTAGCTCGATTTCTACATCAGGTATAATTCCCTCACCATGAATATTTCGTCCCTTTGGTGTAAAGTATTTTGATATGGTTAGTTTGATGGCTGTTCCATCGGTTAAAGGTATTACTCTTTGTACAATTCCTTTACCAAAGCTGGTGGTTCCAACCACTGTTGCTTTATCATAATCCTGCAAGGTACCGGCAAATATTTCTGAGGCACTGGCACTATTACCGTTAATCAATACAGCTATGGGCTTATTATATCGATCAGTATTGTCAGTTTTTTCTTCCTCTCGATTACCATATTTATCTTCAGTATATACTACTAATTTGCCTTTAGGAAGCAGACGATCCAGTATATCAACCACGGAATTCAGTAATCCTCCAGGGTTGTTTCTAACATCAATAACCAGCCCTTTCATTCCCTTCTTTTCTAAGGCACTGACTGCGCTAGAAAATTGTGAAATGGTAATATCATCAAATTCAACAATTTGAATATATCCTATCTTATCCTTCAGCATCTCATATTCAATGGTTGGGATATTAATCTTTTTTCTAACTAAAGTAAGATCCATTGGATCTGCGACACCATCTCTATAGATAGTAATATTTACCTCGGTGCCTTCCTTTCCCTTAATTTTACCAACCACTTCTGTAAGGTCTTCGCCGGTTACCTCCTCACCTTCGACCTTATATAAGATGTCATCGGGAAGCAATCCAGCATTATAAGCCGGTCCATCCTTATATGGCCTTACTATGGTGATTATACCAGTTTTAACATCTTGACTTACGACGGCTCCTATTCCTTGATATACGCCCGAGGAGCTTTCAATCATATTAGCATATTCCTTCTTGGTATAGTATGTTGAATAGGGATCATCAAGACTATTTACAAACCCCTTATATATCCCTGTAGCATAATCCTCTGAATCTACTTCCTCCAAATAATAAGTATCTATTATCATCTTCAACACAGATAGCTTTTCAACGATATCTTCGTAAGTTTCTTCTTCAGCATTATTGGCGGCTGACACATCCTCTATGGGAGTGGCAATAGCCTTATCCGGCTCATATACTCCGTAATATATGCCAACGCCTACTAAGCATAACAATATAGCTCCAAATATTCCGGACAGAAAGCCGGTCAAAAAGTTTTTTCTCATACTAATCCTCACTCCTAACATGTCAAGTTGTAAATTATTGCAGGTAATATTTCCCACAAAATTTAATAATCTAGCTGCTCCATGTACTTCATGTACTTAACAACCATTAAGGCTATTTTAAACGTAATCGCATCTTCAAATACACGAAGATCAAGATTAGTGTTCTTTTGTAATTTATCAAGACGATATACTAGGGTGTTCCTATGAATATATAATTGCCTTGAAGTCTCGGATACATTCAGGTTATTTTCAAAGAATTTATTTATTGTGGCCAGTGTCTCGTCATCGAAATCATCTGGTGATTTTCCTTCAAATATCTCCTTTATAAACATTTTGCATAAAGGCATGGGAAGCTGATAAATCAACCTTCCTATCCCTAAGTTGTTGTATGCCACAACATTTCTACCACCGTAGAATATTTTACCCACATCAAGAGCCATCTTTGCTTCCTTAAAGGATCTGGATACATCCTTAATTTCAGATACTATTGTACCATAGGCTACATGAACCTTTGTCATAGCCTCGGTATTAAGCATGTCAAGGATAATCCTGGCTGTTTTATTTAGATCCTCATAGGTCTCATTATGCTTTACTTCCTTAACAAGTATAATATTCTTTTCATCTACAGCTGTTATAAAATCCTTTGTCTTTCCTGAAAACAGGCTGCGGACTGTCTCAAGAGCATTCGCGTCCTTTTCATTTTTAGTCTCAATGATATATACAACTCTTTTCGCTTCAGTATCAATATGAAGCTTCTTTGCACGGTTATATATATCCACTAGAAGTAAATTATCAAGCAAGAGATTCTTGATAAAATTATCCTTATCATAACGTTCCTTATAAGCTATAAGCAGATTCTGTATCTGAAAAGCGGCAATCTTACCGATCATAAATACATCCTCGCTATCACCCTTTGCAACAATAACATATTCCAATTGATGCTCATCGAACACCTTAAAAAATTGATATCCTTGAATTGCCTGGCTATCTGCTGGTGAAGCTACAAAGGATAAAACTATATTCTCGTATTGCTCTGTGTTCTCCGCGGTTGATGCCAAAGCTTTACCTTCTGTGTCCATAACAGATATGTCAATACGTGTAATACCTTTTAAGCCATCGATTGTATTTTGAAGAATTTGATTGGAAATCATATATACACTCCTTTATATTATATTTCTATTTTCACTTAAAATTCATAGATACTAGTCCCATTTTATCACTATGATAGTTAAAAGTAAACTATTTTTATAAATTTTGCATAAACCTTTTAGTATAATTCTATGAAATGTTACTATTGGTAATTAGTTTCTTTACTAAACTATACCCTTTGGACACAATAAACTTTATTCTAAATGTTATAGCTTTAGGAAATTATAATGGATTAAAACAAAAAAAGGAACACCGAAGTGTTCCTTCAATCATTATATTATTAGTTTGTTATTACTGCTTCTGTCTCTTTATCAAATACATGTAGCTTAGACATATCAAATGCAACCTTTAGTACATCATCAGGTCTAGCTGTTGTACGAGGATTTACACGGGCAGTAAATTCAAGGGCATCATCAATTGTGAAATATAAGAATACTTCAGCACCCAGAAGCTCGTATACTCTTACAGTTGCTTCAATAACAGCATCAGGATAATTGTTGATATACATCTCTTCATCATGTATGTCCTCAGGACGAATACCGATAACAACATCCTTATCAACATATCCACCATCAATAAGCTTCTTAGCCTTACTCTCAGGTAGCTTTACTGCTTTGTTATTGAATTCTACGAATACATCATTGCCTCTCTTAATAACTACAGCATCTATAAAGTTCATCTGAGGTGATCCCATGAAGCCAGCAACGAATAAGTTCTGAGGCTTATCGTAAAGGTTCTGAGGTGAATCAACCTGCATGATTAATCCGTCCTTCATAACTACAATTCTTGTACCAAGTGTCATAGCCTCGGTCTGGTCATGTGTTACATAGATAAATGTTGTCTGTAGCTTCTGATGTAGTTTAGAAATCTCGATACGCATCTGTACTCTCAATTTTGCATCAAGGTTTGATAAAGGCTCATCCATAAGGAATACTTTAGGATTACGAACGATTGCACGACCCATGGCAACACGCTGTCTCTGACCACCGGACAAAGCCTTTGGTTTACGATCTAACAATGGCTCGATACCAAGAATCTTAGCTGCTTCATGAACAACCTTATTAATCTGATCCTTGGGAACTTTTCTTAATTTCAAACCAAATGCCATATTGTCATATACTGACATATGAGGATATAGCGCATAGTTCTGGAAAACCATAGCAATATCTCTATCCTTAGGTTCAACATCATTTACTAACTTATCATCAATATAAA
>CAZDWP010000055.1:0-1241 GCA_964508985.1 uncultured Herbinix sp.
GTATCAGAAATATATTCCACAACAGATAGGTCATGGGAGATAAACAAGTAGGTATATCCGTACTGCTCTTGCAGATCCTTCATGAGGTTGATTATCTGTGCTTGAATGGATACATCTAGTGCACTTAAGGGCTCGTCGCAGATGATAAACTTTGGATTCAAAGCAACGGCTCTAGCAATACTTATTCTTTGTCTCTGTCCACCAGAAAACTCGTGAGGATAGCGGTAATAATATTGTGGTTGTAGACCACAATCTCGCATTACCTTTAAAATATAAGATCTATATTGAGCTTTTGGTACAATATTGTGCTCCTTGACTGCCTCCCCTATAATCTCTCCAACAGGAAGGCGAGGAGATAGGCTGGAGTATGGATCCTGAAAAATCATCTGCATCTCAGGACGCATTTTCCTGAGTTCAGAAGAACTAACCTTCCCTAGATCCTTGCCATCAAATATAACCTGACCGTCTGTCACTTCATGAAGTCGTAGAATCGTTCGTCCCACGGTAGTTTTACCGCAGCCCGATTCTCCTACGAGTCCCATTGTTGTTCCCCTTTTTATGCTGAAGGAAATATCATCAACGGCCTTAACATAAGCTTTATTTTTACTTAAGGACATCTTGGAAATGGGGTAGTATTTTTTAAGATTTTTTACAATTAAAATATCATCATTAGTCGTAATCTTATCTTTTATCTCTTTAGTCATAGTCATGGTTAACTACCTCCTCTCCTTTTCTTCTTCGCTCTTATCACTGCCGTCTTCATTGTATAGATGGCAGGCTGCAAAATGAGTTGGTGAAAACCTTATCATGCCAGGGTATTCCTGTGAGCATATACCCATAGCCTTTTCACATCTATTGTAAAAATAGCAGTGGTTAGGCATGTTAATGGGATTAGGTACCTGTCCGTCAATGCTGTACAGCCTGTCCCCTGATGTATTATGGCTTCCTGGTTTTGACTTCATAAGTCCAACAGTATAAGGGTGCTTAGGCTCATGGAATATCTCTTGCACGGTTCCCTTTTCAATAATTCTGCCGGCATACATAACCACGACAATATCAACCATCTCAGCTATTACTCCTAGGTCATGTGTAATTAGCATGATGCTTCCGTTAATTTTATCCTTTACTTCACGTAAAAGCTCCAATATCTGAGCCTGAATGGTAACATCCAATGCAGTTGTAGGTTCATCAGCAATGATAAGCCTAGGATTGCAGGCAAGAGCCATAGCAATCATAACACG
>CAZDWP010000055.1:1341-10116 GCA_964508985.1 uncultured Herbinix sp.
CCCTCTACAATCTGTCCTGTTGGTGCCTGAACTAGCTGCATTAGGGAAAGGCTGGTAACTGATTTACCACATCCTGACTCCCCAACTACACCAACAATTTTACCCTGAGGGATATCAAAGCTGACACCATTAACAGACTTTACAGTGCCGACATCTGTAAAAAAGTATGTGTGAAGATTGTCAAATTCAACTACGTTTGCGGGATCCCTCATTTGGGTAAGATATTCCTCTTCATCCACATTTTTTCTGTTCTTTTCTTTTTCAAATTGCTTAATGACTTTACTGTTTTCCTTACTAATGCGTCTTTCATCTTTAATCGTAAGGTATGCTGTATTGTCAACGCCTTCTATTTTCCCACGTTTATATTTATCTAATAATCCCATGGTGTCACCTACCTTTTCATTCTAGGGTCAAATGCATCCCTAAGGCCGTCGCCTATAAAGCTAAAGCCCAAAACTGTAATCACAATAAGTATACCTGCTGGTACCCACATATTAGGGTAATGGGCAAGAATTTCCTGTCCTCTGGAAGGATCTGCAAGCGCTATCATGGATCCCCAAGCTGCTCTTGGGAAAGGAACACCAAGTCCAAGGTAAGAGAGTGTTGACTCATAAAGAATTACACCGCCCAAACCCAAGGTAGCATTTACTATAAGCTGTGGCATAGTGTTTGGAACAAGATGCCTAAATATTTTATGGAGGGCGGATATTCCTGTTGTTTCAGCCGCCATCATATATTCTTGCTCTCTTAGCATTAGAATCTGTCCTCTAACAATACGGGCAAACCCTGTCCATCCCATTAAGGTCATAAATGCCATCAGGTAATAAATTCTATGCTCCGCTGGTATACTTTCTATAGAAGAAATTGCTGCCGAAAGCACCAACAGTATAGGCATACCGGGAAGACATGCAAATATATCAACGACCCTCATTACTGCTTGATCGACCCATTTTCCGTAGTAACCCGCCAATCCGCCAAGAACTATTCCTAAAAACATTTCGATAATAATTACAATAAAGGAAATTGTCAACGAAATACGACCGCCATACATAAGGCGGGTAAATATATCAAAACCAGATGTATCAGTACCAAGCAAATGCTCAGAAGAGATTGGTGCTTTAAAAAGGACCAGTGTCTGGGATTTGTCGTAATAATCATATGGCTTACCATCTGGTCCGGTAAACTGGGCTGTGGTAACCATATCTGTGTTTCTTTCTATTTTAAAAACTTCAGTTTCATTATAACCCCAAGTAAGGTCAATTATTAGCGGCCCTAAGAATGAGAATACAAATACAAATAAAATCATAATAAGGCCTATAATAGATAACTTACTTTTGAAGAACCTTTTAGCAACCATACGACTCGGAGATATGACCCTGAAGTTCTGTTCCACTTCGGTTTCCGCATATTCTTGATTGTCAGTATAATTCAATTTTTTTTCATTTTCCGTATTTAATGCCATCTATATCCCCCCTTATGATAGTTTAACACGGGGGTCAACCACCATGTACATAATATCCGATATCAACATACCCACAACTGTTAGAATCGCTAAAAACATATTGTAACCCATAATAAAAGGAATATCTCCCTGCTGGGTTGCTCTTAAAGCCATATATCCGATTCCAGGTATGGCAAACACTGTCTCAGTGATCATAGCACCGCCAAAAAGACTGGGGAGCATACCTGATAGAGATGTGACCAGTGGAATCATTGTATTTCTGAATGCATGCTTATAGGTTACAACCTTTTCGGATAAGCCCTTGGCTCGTGCAGTTCTAATATAGTCCGAATTCAGTACCTCCAGCATGTTTGTTCTAGTAAATTTCATAGTACTACCGACACCTAAAAGTGTCAAAACAGATATTGGCAATACTAAATGCCATGCTTTATCCCATAAAATCTGAAAATGAGCATTTGATGCAAAAATCTTTGTTGCTGTTGTTAACCCCTGTAGTGGGAAAAGACCTAATCTTATCGCAAAAACATTCATAAGAAGTGCGGACAAAAAGAAAGAAGGTAGAGATGCACCCATCATAGCAAAAACCGATACAGTATAGTCATAAGAACTGTATTGATTTACAGAGGCCTTAATTCCCATCGGTATCCCGATAAGGATTTGTAAAATATATGATATAAAAGCAATCATAAATGATATCCAAATATATTCAGACAAAACATCTGTTACAGGCTTGCCGTACACAAATGAATGCCCTAGGTCACCAGATAAGGTACTTGTTAACCATGTTGTATAGCTCTTTATTATTCCGGTAAAGCTTTTGTCAGCAAGACCATAAAGTTCCTTTAGACGTTGGACATCATCTTTGGTCATTGCACCGCTTTGTAGAGCGGCAGATGTCTGATTGTCAATATAATCTGCAGGCATAAGCATAGTCAGCATATAAATCAATATTGAAACGCCTACCAATATCAACAATGCCAATGCAATTCTTTTCAGTAAATATTTCCACATATTAGCCCTCTATCCATTAAGAAGTGGTACAAGGCTTATAATTAAGCCTTGTACCCTTATTTTCTATTCTTCTAAAAGTCTTAGTTTAGCTCAACATTCCATATATATTCTATTGGAGTTTGGAATGGTGTAACATCCTCACCAGTGAAGATTGAATCAGTATTGATTACTTCCTTGTTGAATACATACATATTCTTTCTCTGATAGGTCGGAATCTCTACAGACAGTCCTGTGGAGAGTTCAAGCGCTCTCTTGTATATAGCCTTGCGTTCTTCTGTATCAAGTGTAGAACGGCCAGCCATTATCAGGTCATTCAGCTCGCTTAGCATTGCCTTTTCTTCATCTGAACCATTCTCAAATAGATAGTAGAGGCCTGTTGATGAAGAGCCTTGATTTACCTTAGGATCTGAATGCCAAATCTGGAACATGTCAGGGTCAACTCCGCCGCTGCCCCATGCAGCTGCCCATACCTGAACTCCGGAATCAAATGCGGTATTCAATTTGCCAAGTAGATTCTGGTCAGTTTCAATGTCAACCTTTACACCGATTTTTGCCAAAACTGCTTGTGCATCGATAAAGATTGAACCAGCCGGGTGATCCTTAGCTTCAGACGGTAGTGTGAACTTGAAAGTAACCTGTGTTCCTGCTTTTTCATGACCATCTGGATAAGTCATCAGGTTATTTGCTTCGTCGTATTTGTATCCTGCTTCTAAGAATAATGCCTTTGAGGTCTCACCTGTTGCATCATAGGGGTAGAGATTTTCAGGATTGTCAGGGTATGCCCATAATATCTTAGTCATAGTACGATAGTTTACACTAGCCAACTCCTGATAGTAGTTGTCTACTGCTAACTGTACATTTAATGAATGTGCAATAGCTTTTCTAACTTCGAACTCTGGTATTGCCTGTCCTTGTACTCCAATATAGCCATAACCGTCATTGTCAACTAGTGTATATGAGAGCTTATCATAGTTATCTCCACCAGCTGTTATATCATTAATAACCGTCATTGAAGCAGAGGGATCGGAATAGTGAACTGTACCTGTTAGCGTAGAATCAAGTTCTGCACCTAATGCGATTTCTTGATAACGTAAGGTCTTAATCTTAGGAGACCCAAGTAAGAAACTGTCATTAGCGGTATAGGTAACTACACTGTCTTTCCACTCCTGGAATACATAGGGTCCTGCTCCAAGAGGCTTGTCGTTCTTTGTTTTTAAGAAATCCATAAATTCTTTACTTCCAGTTTCTACACCAAAATCATTTAGTGTACCGGTATATCCATCAGTATAATAATGGAAAGGAGCAACTGCGACGCCTAATTTGAAAATTGCTGTAGGATCTACGCCGTTAATTACAACCTTTACAAATTCTCTTTCAACGCCGTCTTCAGATTCCATTGTTCCGGAGGTAATGCCTGTGATACTCTCAACTCCGCCAGCAACCTGTCCTTCTGAAGAAATATATGCTGTTTTAATATAATCTTGAATGCTCAGTTCTCCTGCTTTTTCTACATTAATGCCTGCATCACTCAAGTCATAGCCATAGCTGCCAAGAATATTATCCCAATAAATCTTTGCATCTACTGTGTCTGTAGCCAAATCATATTTATTATCTAAACTATCTGTGAAGGCGCCATCAGCATCGAGGCCACCAAATCCCCACATAACCATACCAAATGCTGCTTGCATATCAGGATCTGCAGCCACTTGATCTGCGGTATATGGAGCAAAATAATCCGGAATATAGCTGGGGTAATTTAAGTTAACATAATCGATAATTTCCTGTGCAAAGCCTGTACCTGCTTCATCTAAATAACTCCAGAATTTCTCCTGTTGTTCAGCTGTTACGCCATCAGCAGGGTTAATTACCATTGAACCATCATCACCAGCAGTAATACCTGCTTCAATAATAGCATCAACTGTCTTAAGTATATCTGCACTGGTCTGTAGACGATACTCATTTATGCCCTGTATATTCATAGTATAGAATGTAGAAGAGCCATCATACATAGGATCACTTAATACATACATCGAAAATAGAACATCCTTGGCTGTAATCGGCTGTCCATCACTGAAGGTAAGCTTGTTCTTCAGCACAAATGTATAGGTAGAGGTAGAATTGTCAGCGCTTATTTCCTGTGTGTAGTCATAGGCAACGCTGGGAGCATCAATGCCTGCCTCAGGTGCACCGAGCTTATTGTAGTGGAGTAAACCAATGTGTGAACGTTCGTACACTTCTACGTCATAAGCAGATGTTGCAAAGAATGGGTTGAATTTGCCATCCAGAGTTCCTATGCTAACAACAAGTGGACTTGTTTCATTATTACCCGTCCTAGGTGTAACTGTAGCATCATATCTGTTAGCGGGAACGTCGGCAACAACCTCTACCAAGTCCGTTTTATCATCTTCATCCGGTTCTTGCGTTGGTGCTGTTGTTGGTGTTGTGTCAGGCTCTTTAGTATCGTCCTTTTTGGAGCAGCCTACTGCTGAAAAGACTAGTACAAATGTCAATAGCAACGCAAGCATGCCTTTAATAAATTTAGTATTCATAACTTCTCCTCCTTAATATATTATATATTTAAAGTCTAAATATATCTAATTTGAAAAATTTTCCGTTTACCTTTAAAAAGAAAATAGGCAAAAGACATTCATTATAATTAATCATTATAATTCGGATCTTCCACCCCATAGGTAACCCTCTTTTGTAATTGTAGGAAAACTGTTTATAGCCAATACAACCAACTCCCATTGCAGTTGCATTACTGCAATGCGCTAAAGTAAAAAGGTATAAATTACTGTTCTAGCTTATAATCCTATTGGCTCTCATACTAGTCCTAATTATTGTTATAACATATCTAGTATTAAAAAAATCGTCAATACCGACGACCTAGTATGCCTCATGTATATTTTGAAAGTTTACCATATATAATTTCAAGACTTCCTTTACAAAAACTAGGATTATCGTATCAGTTGTATCTTTTATTAAAATATCATAGATATTATTTTATGTCAAGCATTAGCTGGCTGTTTCTATTATTTTCTACTTTCTTATTGATCTATAAATACCAATACTTATCAATAGATAATACCCTTTCTAAAATGAACATTTTTGTCTTTAAATCATATAATGACACATAAGGAGGGGGTATAAGGTGTCTTATATTAAGAGCATTGGAATATTCGGCGGTGATAAGCGACAAGTTTATATGGCACTGTCCCTACTTAACAAAGGTTACAGTGTGCACTCATATCGACTAATTAGTCAAATCACACACAAGAATCATATTGAAGCCTGCAAAATAGATGATCTGATGAAAATGTGTAGGGTACTGATTGGCCCTATTCCCTTAACGAAGGATCTTGTGACTATTTCCGATGATACAATCTGCGATTCAGGAAAGACTATCACTCATCTGTTAAATAAGGATCATTTGCTTATTGGAGGAGTGATTCCTTCTGATATTGTAAGCCTATGCCATAAAAAAGGTGTGTTCTGTTATGACTTAATGAAAAACGACAGGATTGCTATAATGAATGCCATCGCTACCGCTGAAGGCACTATTATGGAGGCTATTAAAAACAGTGATAAGAATCTTCATCATAGCAACTGCCTTGTCCTTGGTTATGGTCGCTGTGGTAAGGTCCTTGCCTCTAAGCTTAAGGGCTTGGATACTTATACCACAATTGCCGCCCGAAGTGAGGATGCTTTGGCATATGCATATGCATCGGGATTTTCTACTATCAGCTTATGTGATATAAAAACCGTATTACCTACCTACCATTATATTTTTAATACTATCCCCGCTCTCGTGTTGGATCAGGAATGCTTGAAATTAGTTTCGAGAGATGTCCTAATTATAGATATCGCTTCAGCCCCAGGAGGGGTCGATTATGAATATGCCCTAAACCATGGTATAAACGCGAAATTATGTCTTGGTCTTCCCGGTAAGGTTGCGCCAAGAGCATCCGCAGAAATATTAGTGACTGAGATTGAAGCTCTGATAAAAGAAAGAAGTGGTTAAATGAATATTAGCGGAAAAAATATAGGCATTGCCCTCACAGGTTCATATTGCACCTTTGATAAGGTCTTTCCTCAGGTAGAAGCACTTGTAAAGGAAAATGCCAATGTATATACAATCTTTTCTTACCAATCACAAAATACCGATACACGCTTTGGTAAAGCTATCGACTTTTTAAGACAAGCTAAGGATATAACTGGTAGAGAACCTATAACAACAATCACTGAGGCTGAAAAACTAGGTCCAAATAATATACTTGATGCTGTCCTAGTAGCTCCCTGCACTGGTAATACACTAGCTAAAATGGCTAATGGAATTACTGATTCCCCTGTTCTTATGGCAACTAAAGGACTACTGCGAAATAGTAAGCCTGTGATATTGGCTATATCAACTAATGATGCCTTAGGTAATAACCTAAAGAATATCGGATTATTATTAAATGCAAAAAACATATATTTCGTTCCCTTTTGTCAGGATAATTATAAAGGTAAGCCCCATTCTATGGTCGCACGCTTTGAATTAATACTGGTAACAATCGAAAATGCATTGGAAGGGTTACAGCAACAGCCAATTATAATGGCTCCTAATTAAAAGTTGAGGCTCATTCATGAGAATTTATGAATGAGCCTTGTAGTTGACTATACACTAGTAATATTATAAACCAATTACGGGTTCGCTTACCACTTGCTAAGTCTTAGGATTCTTTGTTAGCTTTTTCGATTTCAGTAATGGAACCTTTTTTCATTGGAATTCTGCAATTTTTATTATTACCGAATTCAACAATTACGACCTCATCCATAACGTCTATTACTACTCCATAAAATCCGCTTGTGGTTACTACGCTATCTCCCTTTTCTAGGGTTGAAAGCAATGCTTGCATCCGCTTTTGTTGCTTTTTCTGTGGACGTATCAGCATGAAGTATAATAAAGCACCCAATATACCAATTTGAACAACTAGTAATAAAAGATTTCCATTTCCTGTTGCCCCCTCTGTTGCCTCTCCTGCTAAAACAATAAAATTATACATATTAATTACCTCCTAGGTTAAGTTTCTATTTATCATTATAATGCATTAAGCCTTCTAGCTTTTGATTTTTGTATTGCTTGTAGCGTTTGTTACGTATTGCTTCCCGTATTTCCTCCATCATATGGTTATAAAAATAAAGGTTATGGAGCACTAATAGACGCATCCCGAGCATTTCTTTGGCTTTTAGTAAATGCCTTATATATGCCCTACTATAGGTTTGACACGCAGGACAAGCACATCCTTCCTCAATAGGTTTATCATCAAGCTCGTATTTTGCATTTAACAAGTTCATTTTACCAAGACTTGTATAAGCATGTCCATGTCTGCCGTTTCGGGACGGGTAGACACAATCGAAAAAGTCAACTCCTCTATCGACTGCCTCCAATATATTTGCCGGTGTTCCTACTCCCATTAGATATACAGGTTTGTTAATAGGTAGGTATGGCGCAGTCTCTTCAATGATACGATACATCTCGTCGTGGCTTTCACCGACGGCAAGACCGCCGATTGCATATCCATCCAAATCCATATCGGATATAACCTTAGCATGTTCTATTCGAATATCCTCATAGGTTCCGCCCTGATTTATGCCAAATAACATCTGCTTCTTATTGATAGTGTCTGGAAGGCTATTCAACCTGTCCATTTCCTTCTTACACCTAATAAGCCACCTACTTGTTCGATCAACGGAATCCCGAATATAAGATTTCTCTGCTGGATGAGGCGGACATTCATCAAAGGCCATGGCTATGGTAGATGCAAGGTTGGACTGTATCTGCATACTCTCCTCAGGACCCATGAATATCTTTCTTCCATCTATATGCGAGCTAAAACGCACGCCTTCTTCCTGAATCTTTCTTAACTTAGCAAGAGAAAACACCTGAAATCCACCTGAATCTGTTAGAATGGGCTTATCCCAAACCATGAATTTATGGAGCCCACCCAGTTTCTTTATAACATCATCACCGGTTCTGACATGAAGATGATAAGTGTTAGAAAGCTGTACCTGGGTTCCTATATTATTTAGATCTACAGTGGATACAGCACCCTTAATAGCTGCTGCAGTACCAACATTCATGAATACCGGGGTTTGTATGGTACCATGTACGGTTTCAAACTCACCGCTTTTTGCATTCCCGTCCTGCTGTATTATTCTATACATATTTCCTACTTTCCATATAAGCATTCTTATTGCATTAATTTAAGTATATTATTTCCTTAATCGCCATTTATAACATTACAAGTATACCTTGAATG
>CAZDWP010000056.1:0-10015 GCA_964508985.1 uncultured Herbinix sp.
GTATTTGTAAAGTATAAATTAAAATGATGTTATTTTCTTCTTATTATGCTATACTAATTCTGCAAATTATTTTGAATATAATTAAAGTTATTTTGGAGGAAAGAAAATGGAAGATGACCCTGGCGCCAATCATATAGGTATTCAGATTATGATATTGGTTGCTCTCACTCTTATTAATGCTTTTTTTGCCTGCGCAGAGATGGCTATGGTATCCGTCAACAAATCTAAAGTTCGTAGGCTAGCAAATGAGGGGAAAAAAGGTGCAAAGCTCGTATTAAAGTTTTTGGACGAGCCTACTAGATTTTTATCAACAATACAGGTTGCAATTACATTAGCGGGATTCTTTTCCAGTGCATCAGCCGCAACAGGACTTTCAAAACCTGTAGGACAATGGCTCATTGGTTTAGGAGTATCATATGGTAATAAGGTATCATTTGTAGCAGTGACACTTATATTATCTTATTTTACATTGGTTTTTGGCGAACTGGTTCCAAAAAGAATTGCATTGCATAAACCTGAGGCAATCAGCATGTTTTGTGTAAAACCCATAAGGCTTGTGTCTAGAATAGCTTCACCATTTATTAGATTACTGACTTTTTCAACGAATTTAGTAACCAAACCCTTTGGCCTTAGTGAAGGTGACACCGAGGAAATGCTTTCGAGAGAAGAGCTCAAGACATTAGTTAAGGAGGGACAGGCACACGGCGTATTAAATCGTAAGGAAAAAGAAATGATTGATTCCATTATGGAATTTGATGATAAGATGGCAAAGGAAGTTATGACGCCTAGAATAAATGTATTTACCATAGATATATCTGAGCCGATTGAAGAATATTTGGACGAGCTTATGAGCGCAAAATATTCCAGGATACCAGTGTATAAAGATGATGTAGATAATATTATTGGCATTCTGTTTATTAAGGATTTTCTTAGAGAAGCAGTAAAATATGGTCCTGAAAATGTGAAGCTTAGGTCAATTATTCGTAAACCGTATTTTGTTCCAGATAGTAAGTTCATTAGAGACTTGTTCAGAGAGCTTCAGCAATCAAAGAAGCAGATTGCTATATTGATTAATGAGTATGGTGGGTTTGCTGGCATTGTAACGATGGAGGACCTGGTTGAAGAAGTAATGGGCGAAATAGAGGATGAATATGATCCTGCTCTCGCAAGGGTTTTAAAAATCGATGAGAATACCTATATACTTGATGGAATGGTAACCATTGGAGAAATAAACAATAAGCTGGATTTAAATCTATATTCCGAAAATTATGATACTATTTCAGGGTTTCTTATAGACCGAATAGGATCAATACCTAAGGAAGAAGATGATAGAACCATAGAAATTGATAATCTGGTATTTAAGCTTGAGAGTGTTAAGCATAAGAGAATCGACAAGGTAAAGCTTTATATCGGAGTTAAAGAAGATGAATCTCAACAAGAAGTGGATGAGTAATTTAATAAAAAGTAAATGAAAAAAAGAACCGCCATTAATATGTAGAATATTTGGCGGTTCTTCTTTAGGGGGGGAGCTTCCTTCTAAAGGAAATGTATATACAAGTTTACAGAAATATCGCTATTTTTTAGAGCCGTTTTGGCTTCAGCTTCAGCTGCTTTAGTGGATTTGTCGTTATTATCTTTTTCGGCCTTCTTAGCATCTTTTGCTGCTTTATCTGCATCCTTAGCAGCCTTTTGGGCTTCCTTTGCTGCTTTATCAGCTTCCTTAGCGGCCTTTTTAGCTTCCTTATCTGATAGGAAATCATCTTCTTCGATATCCTCTATAATAATAGCAGAGCCTGTTACAGAAATAGCTTTTCTATATGCTTTTGTTGCCTTCATTATATCCTTTACCGGTTTATCTAGCCATTGCTCAAGGTTGATGCTTTCTGCATCATTAGAGCTTGCAATCAATTTCTCTACTAGGTTAAGCTTACCGGGTGTGACACCAAGTTCTTTAGCTGCTTCAACGCGCTCCAGGCCTACACTATATACTTCAACTGAAGCTGTGTCATAGGTCTCAGTAATTTCATCTTCAATCTCTTCTTTAATCTCTAAAGCTATCTCATCTGCCTTGTCCATATCCTTGTTCGAGGTTGTTATGACAATTCCTGCGGTAGTTTCATCTGAAAAATAACCCAGTTCGGATATTTGATTTAATGTATGATTGATAGCTTGTACTATTGTTTTATTTTTCAAATTATCTAGTTTAATTTCCTGTAATAATGGCATTTTCCTGCTTTTTTATTATCATATCATATATGGACGGGTCAGTTTTTGATGACATGACCAGGGAATCTAACTCCCTCATAATTACACCTCCTTAGTTATACTCATTCTATCATGGGATGTGATGTTTTAAAATAGTTTAAAATATCTATGCCATTTAAGAAATAAGAGAAATCCTGCACGATTATTTTTATTATGAATAAACTGAATTGAGAATATTTGGGTGTAGGAGTTTTCAATGCTTAACAATCAAAGAAACGAAGGTTTTTCATACGCCGGAATACCTTATGAGGACATAAATTGGTATGATATAGTTGGTCAACCGTTTGGAATTGCCTCCTATTTTAATGCTATAGTTTTTGGTGATGCCAATAATATTGTAGATACAAAAGGTGCTTTTGCAGTAGGGCGTGACTTTGTCAGTCCAAGAGGATTAACTCTGGCTTACGGTAATGATGTGAATCTTGTAGGAACAGGCTATAGTCCTGATTTTGTAAGATTTCTGGTCGGAAGAAATGTAGCAATGCAGGGACCGTTAGTAGTAATCGGTCATGTAGTAGCAGGAGGAAACTTTAGAGCTGCAAGCGGAAGCACATATATGATAGGCAAGGATGGTAGCGAGGAACAGGTGCAGGAGCTAAGAACATTATATCAGGCACCCGGAGGAAGTCAGTATTGGACCCCTAGTGATAGGGGCACACATTACATTATATCAAGCTATGATGTACCTCGTTATATACCGGCAGGAAGAATCGGTGCTAATGTAGCTGGATTCTTTAATGATGCCAGAGAAAGTATAGGATATTATCATGAGTGTATAACAGGCCTAAGTGCAAATGGAACTGTGACTGATAATTTTCATGAGAAAATACTTAGGGGAAATGACCCGGTACAGAATGTATTTGTAATTGATGCAAGACCTAACGGAATACTGAACAAGGAAATAAGATTCGAGATACCTGAAGGAAGTATTGCAATAGTCATATTTAGGACTGGTAATAACGCACATCTTCAATATGGACTTTGGGGCAGTGAGCGTCTGGCTAATCGTACATTATATGTGTTTGAGGATGCTACAAATATTTATATGGAGGTTCCAGCAGCCATCTGGGGAAGTATACTAGCACCTAATGCTATGTTCCACGGCCATCAGACCGGTGGTCATGTTAGCGGTAATGTTGCCTTAGGGTCATTTGCGGTAAATGCTAGGAGTGGATTTGAGTTCCATCTATATCCATTTGTGGGCGGTGTCGTCTGCGAAGAGATAGCACCGGCTCCTCCTGAAATTCCGACTCCAAGACCTATACCTTCTCCACCCAGAATACCTATTCCGACTCCTGCACCCATCCCGCAACCACCAGCTCCGACTCCGGTACCGCCCCCTGTAGTGCAGCCAATTGTAGAATGTCCCCCCTGTCCATCATGTCCGACACCTGAGCCCTGCCCACCTTGCCCGCCATGTCCGACACCTGAGCCCTGCCCACCGTGTCCGACCTGTCCGACACCTGAGCCCTGTCCGCCCTGTCCTCCGGCAGAGACAAGGATTGAATACAGACCATATCCAGTTAGAGTACCGATTCCTTACCGGAGTATGAGAACTAGAGTGGTTTATCGCAAGCTAATAGTAAAAGAAAAGGCTAAGGATTGTAGGATTGCTCCTGGCAAGATTATAGGTTGTATCTGGGGATGTGCATGCTGTCATAATCATGAATATATCATAAAGCTCTATAAGATTTGTGGTGAGGAGAAAACCCAGCTGTATTGTGAGAAGGTTGGTCCTTGTGGATGCTTTGAATTTGAGGTGCCATACGAGGATTGCTATGTTCTGGAGGTTTGCCCTGTTAAGAATACAAGAAGAAATATAAACTGCAAACCCATGCTTACACTTAAAAATGTGGGTGTATCTAGCTTAATGGTGTTAAATTAATATAAGTTGGAAGGGGTAGATGTACTTGCCTATAAAAGCCCCTTCCATTATAATAAATCTAGCATATGGACAAGAACTATCCATAATACTATTAAATATAGTGTGGTCTACTAACAAACGAGGTATATATAAGGAGGAATCATTATGGCAAAGGTATATATTTTTCTTGCAGATGGCTTTGAAGAGGTAGAGGCATTAACTGTTGTTGATTTACTTAGACGAGCAGCAATTGATATATCTATGGTATCTATAACAGGCAGACTAGAGGTAAAAGGAGCCCATCGAATTAGTGTATTAGCAGACGCCTTGTTTGAGGAGGAGAATTTTGATGATGCTGAGCTTCTGGTTCTTCCAGGTGGGATGCCAGGTACGGCTCATTTGATGGATCACGAGGGCTTGGATGATTTATTAAGAGATTTTCATATGAAGAAAAAGAATATAGCAGCCATATGTGCTGCCCCAAGTGTACTTGGAAACAAGGGCATCTTGGCGGGAAAAAGAGCAATCTCTTATCCTGGGTTTGAAAGCAAATTAACAGATAGTATAATAGTGAATCAGGATGTGGTTGAGGATGGTAATGTAACCACATCAAGAGGACTGGGTACTGCCATAGATTTTGCACTGTCACTTATTAGTAGAATAATAGATAAAGATACCGCAAAAAGAATTGCAGATGGTATCGTGTATAAGCACTATCTATAAGGAACAATTTTTTTGCGTAATACAAGCAAACATAGAAGATTGGGAATTGCCATAAAGGCATTAACAAAATCGGTAAGTTCCCATACAAGTTTTAAAGACATTACTGAGCCTACGAAAATCATAACAATATAGCATAAACGATATGTATTAATACCAGATTTTCCAAATAGGTATTCCACAGCCTTTTCACCAAAATAAGACCAGCCTATTAATGTTGCGATAGCAAATGCTATTAGTGATATACCTAGTACAGTTCTTCCAAAGGGAATAGGAGTAAAAGCAGCAGTAGTCAGCTCTGCAAAAGAGTAGCCGTCGGCTGAGGAAGGATTTTTCAGTAGATTTGAAACAATTACCAGTCCAGTTATAGCACACATAACAACAGTATCCCAGAAGGTTGCGCTCATAGAAATCAGAGCCTGCCTAGATGGGTGTGAGGTCTTGGCTCCTGCAGCGGCAATGGCTGCTGAGCCAAGGCCTGCTTCATTTGTGAACAATCCGCGGGCTATTCCATATCGGGCTGCTATCTTAAGTCCTCCACCGATGAATCCACCTGCTACGGCCGCAGGTAGCTTTGATGGGAGGAAGGCAGAATGTATTATTGTACGTATGCTAAGCAGAAGATAATCGTGATTTATTACTAATATTACAATGCAAGCAAATAAGTAGAAGAATCCCATAGCTGGAACCAGCCTCGTGCAAATTCTTCCTATAGATTTTATCCCTCCGACGATAACTAGACCTACTATAATCGCAATAACAATACCAACTATGTACTCTGGTAATCCCCATAGGGTCTTAGCTGTCTCTGTTACTGCCCTTGCCTGTGTCGAACAGCCCACGCCATATGATGCAACAAGGGTAAATATACAGAATAGAACAGCCAGCCATTTCTTGCCCATTCCATATTCCATGGCATACATGGGGCCACCCATATAGGTGCCGTCCTCTGTTTTCCTTCTATATAGGACTCCTAGGAAGCATTCTGCATATGATGTAGCCATTCCAAGAATACCTGTGAGCCAACACCAAAATATTGCACCAGGGCCACCAAGAGCTACTGCGGTTGAGATTCCTACTATATTACCGGTTCCAATAGTGGCGGCAAGTGTAGCTGTTAATGCTGCGAATCCGCTGATATCACCCTCACCTGTAGTATCGGGCTTTACTGATAATCGTACAGCTTTCCCTATATGCTTTTGAACACCCTTAAGATGTAAGGTGAAGTATATATGAACTCCAAACAGCATAATAGGCATGGGAATTCCCCATATAAATTGGTTGAGAGATGATAATATAGAAAGCATATGCTTACACTCCATGATATAGCTTTTCTATATCTATATGATAAGAATTGAAGGTATATCCAATAAAATTCTGGATATTGTCCATAGTAATTCTGATTATCTATATTCCTTTATTTAATAAAATATGGTAAAATATAAAGTATCTAGAAAAGGAGGAGGTATTTTATGAAAGGTAATTGGAAAAAGATATTTAGCCTAATTCTAATTTCTGCTATGTTAATAGTTGCACTAACTGCATGTAGCAATGGGGGCGACGATGCAGGTGAACCGGATCCTACAACTGCACCAACTACACCGGCAGAGAAAGAAGTGGAAGATGAGGTGCCTGCAACACCTACACCGGAGCCTGTGGATCTTGAGGGAACAACTATTGTTATTGCTGACTGGTGGACAACAAATCCTAATCCCGAGCCAAAGAACACAAGGGAAGAGGACACCTTTAGGTTTAGGGAAGAATTTATGAAGGAGTACAATTTCAACCTAACCCGTGAGAACATCGGTTCCTTTGGAGATTATACTGAAATTATGGTTACATCCATCATGGCAGGAGACCCTGTTGCAGATATATTTACTATGGACGCATCGCAAATAGCAGCTCCATTAACACAGGGACTCTTATATCCCCTTGAGACTCTGGAGAATTTTGATTTTACTGAGGAAAAGTGGAACAAACAGGTTATCGATATGATGACTATGGACGAACATATATACGGAATGGCAACAGGAAGAACGGAGCCTAGACTAGGCATATTTTGGAACAAGAGATTATTTGAGGAAGCCGGTATTGATCCTGATCGTCCTTACGATCTTCAAGCGAAGGATGAGTGGACATGGGAAGCTCTTGAGGATCTAGCAAAGCGTAATACCCGTGATACTAATAATGACACAATACCCGATGTATATGGAATTGCTAGCTTCTCAAAAGAGTTCTTTAGAGGCTGTGTATTCTCAAATGATGCAAAATTCATAGGATTTAAGGATGGTAAGTTCTACAATGCAACCAGTGAGCCCAATTTCCTGGAAGCCTTAGAATGGGGCTGGGGCCTATATGAGAAGGGTTATCATCATCCCCTACCTGATCCATATGAACCCTCAACGCAATGGCAGTGGTTCCTTCCTGCATACTTGGAGGGTACAGCTGCGATGCAATGTGCTGAGCAATATATGGTTAGTACCTATAAGGACATGGAGGATGACTGGGGTTTTGTAATTTTTCCAAAAGGACCTAAGGGAGAAATGATGACAGTATTCAAAGAGAACTTAATTGTAATGCCAGTTAGTTTAGATAAGGATAGAGCAGAGGATGTGGCTTTTGCTTATAATCTTTACACAGAAGAAACCCCTGGATATGAGGATGAAGACTGGAAGACACAGTACTATCCATTATTCCGTGATGCTAGAGCAGTTGAAGAGACACTACCTTTATTCTATGAGCCTGAGCATGGTATGGTTTCGTTATTAGCTATGATTCCTGGTATAGATTATGGTGATGTTACATATGATCTGGATGCAGGTGCACTTACTCCTGTGGAATCCGTAGAAAAAGTTATGGCTAATTGGCAAGCTCACATAGATAAGGCAAATGGTATAGGCGAATAATATAATTGCATATTAATGTAATTTGTAATGTATATTTTAAATATTTTTATTAAGAACAGAGTATTCTATAAACAAACAAACTATCTTAATGTTGTTTGGGAATACTCTGTTTTTTGTTATTAACATAAGACAGTCGATTTATCGACAGTCGCTGTATTTCATCTATATTCAATAAAATTCCCTCTTTACAACGAATATAAGCTCCAATATGGTAAAAAATGTCACTAATATAGTAAAAAAGGTTGACAAATGTTAGAAAAAGGAATATATTTACAATAGTCATAAAGAGTGAGGAGGGGATACTCATTAAAAAGAATAAAGTTGAAACAATTATAAATAATAATATCTTAGAGGATAAAATCGAATACGGATACTATTATTTGCCAAGTGAGGTATGTAAAAACATTATTATTACAGCAGGGTTAAGCGGTGCACATTATGCACAAGCCGTTAAAAGAATAAGGTCCCGAATTAGGCATAGAAAAGGAACGGTAGGAGATATAATACCAGCCTTACGAAGTGTGGATCAAGATGTTATTTCATATTATGCCGGAGAATTAGCAGAGGGCTTAGTAAATGCAGCCGGAAATGGGAAAAGTGTTGAGATTGCTATTGGTTATCCAAAAATTCTTGTTATTTTAGTCAATTGAAGCAATTGAAAATTATCTTAAATTATATAACCATTGGTTATTGGAACAATAATTACCATCATAATATTTAGCTTCTCCGTACACAATATGAATACAGGCAATACAGAAGCAAATATCACAGGCGGTTTTATAACGCTGAACCTACAAGATGATTTTGTTAATGGGTTGCTTTGATAATCATAACGGAGGTGAAAATTATGGCAAGTAATAATAACGGTTCTAACAGAGCAGAAGTCCCTCAGGCAAGAGAGGCTCTCAATCGTTTCAAGATGGAGGTTGCTAACGAACTAGGTGTTCCTTTAAAACAGGGTTACAACGGCGATTTAACAAGTAAACAGAATGGTTCCGTTGGCGGAGAAATGGTTAAACGTATGATCCGTAGTCAGGAGCAAGCGATGTCAGGTCAGTCTGGACAATAATAATATATATCCGGCTTAGCCGACATAAAGCAAACGATGTCAGGTACCTATGGTGCCTGACATCGTTTTGATTTTTTCCTTTTCAATTATTATAGGTATATGTTAGAATGAATGCAAAGAAGTATAAAGGTGATATAGGAGAGTATTTAATAAGCATATATTTACATATAAATAATACTGTGTCATAATTAAAAGAGCAAAAAGAGAGGAATATAAGATGGGAAAATATTTTGGAACAGACGGATTCAGAGGAGAAGCTAATATTGATCTTACTGTTGAGCACGCATACAAGGTAGGAAGGTTTTTGGGATATTACTACGGTAAAGACCACAAGCCTAATATAGTAATAGGAAAGGATACAAGAAGATCTAGCTACATGTTTGAGTATGCTCTCGTGGCGGGATTAACAGCCAGCGGAGCTGATGCATATCTTTTGCATGTTACCTCTACGCCTAGTGTATCTTATGTCGTAAGGACAGAAGGATTTGATTGTGGAATTATGATATCAGCAAGTCACAATCCTTTTTATGATAATGGTATAAAGGTATTTAACGGAAATGGATGCAAGCTGGAGGCCGACGTGGAGGAATTAATCGAAGCTTACATAGATAGTAATGAAGACACTATACCGCTTATGACCCGTGAGAATATCGGAAAGACAGTCGATTATGCTATTGGCAGGAATCGTTATATCGGTTATCTAATTTCACTGGCTACCCGTTCTTTTCAAGGTAAAAAGGTTGGCCTTGATCTGGCTAACGGTTCGGCAACATCTATTGCAAAAGGAGTCTTTGACGCTATCGGTGCGAAGACCTATGTAATAGGTAGTGAGCCGGATGGAACTAATATTAATAATAACTGTGGGTCAACACATATGAAGGATTTGCAAAAATATGTCGTTGATAATAAGCTGGATGTTGGATTTGCATATGACGGTGACGCAGATAGATGTTTAGCTGTTGATGATAAAGGTAATGTTATAGACGGAGATTTAATCTTATATATATGTGGATTATATATGAAAGAGCGAGGAGAATTGGCCAACAATACCGTAGTTACAACCATTATGTCAAATATGGGACTTTACCAGGCATTTGAGCATAAGGGAATTGATTATGTACAGACTGCGGTAGGTGACAAGTATGTATATGAGAATATGCAAGCTAATGGACATTACCTTGGTGGAGAACA
>CAZDWP010000057.1:0-9990 GCA_964508985.1 uncultured Herbinix sp.
ATTACTCTTAAGGATGGAGTAATAATCAAAAAGGCAGATGATACCGGAGCCAAGGATTTTCCCTTTGCTACACCTATGTTCATATTAGCATCACCCTCTAAGTCGAAAATCGATGATGTATATGGAGGATATGACGGAGATAGTAATATTAAAATCATTGGTGAAGGTAAAGCTATTATAGACCTTAATTATGTTTTGGATGCCTTAGGAATTGTTCTTGGACATAATAAGGATGTACTTATATCGGGAATAACCTTTCAGAATATGTATAGTGGGCATTTTATTGAGCTTGATGCATCTTTAAATGTCATTATCGAAAACAATGAGTTTAAAAACCACAAAGCTTCTAATATTGATATTACTAAACGTGTTAAGGAAGCTATAAATGTGGATACTCCTGATGCCACTACGGGAGGGTTTAATCATGTTTGGACTAACCATGACTGTACTCCAAATAAAGATATCTATATAAGAAATAACACCTTTGATAACCTGGAAAGGGCTATAGGAACCCACAAATACTCTGGAGGAAAGTATCATGAGAATGTAAATATTATTGATAATATCATAATGAATACCACATCTGATGCTATTCGTATTATTAATTGGTCTAAGCCGGTTATTAAGGGTAATAAAATATCTAAGGTTGGTAGTGCCCAGAATGCTAGAAGAGCAGTCTATGTAAGTGGTGTAAAACACCCTGTAATTACTAAGAATATCTTTGAAGACGCCGCTAAGCCTATTCAGATATCACCATGGAAGAATAGTGGTAAAGGCGATCAATATGACATTACATATAATGAAGTTACCTATGAAGACTTCATACTTATGCAGGACAATATCTTGAATCGTGTCCAAGAAAACTATATTAGGTACAATAAATCTTATAAAGTATATGATAGAGATACTGAGAAGTACTATATCTATTAGGATTACCAGAAAGGGGCTGTTTCAACATAGTATCAGGAGGTTACTTATATAGCCATAATGCACCCTTAAAAGGACATAAGGTATAATTTGCTTTGTCGTAAGCGGACTTTAGTACGATTAAGACAAACAAATATATCTTGTGTCCTTTTACGGGTGTGTGGGATATGTAAGTAACCTCCTGTATGTTATTTTAAAACAGCCCCTTTTAAATCTATTCCTCACATAGTAGTAATTAATCAGTTACATATACAGTGCATCTTACCTTAGTTCCATCCTCCTTGGCATAGATGTAAGCTCTCCCTTTTTTGACTCCTGTAATTATCCCCTTGGAATTCACTGTGGCAACGTTTGGGTTACTTGTTGACCATTCGGGATCATTTCCTGAGGATACCTTTGCATTAAGTAATACATCTGTACCTAGCTTTATAGTAAGCTCATCGGCGCTTAGGCGTATGTTAGGTTTTTTTACAATGACTTCACAGGTTTTAGATACACGATCAACCGTAGCTGTCACAGTGGCAGAACCGTTCTTGATAGCAGTAATCGTGCCATCAGGATTAATAGTAGCAACACTTTTTTTATTACTCCTCCAGGTAGGCTCTACTCCCGATGACACATCCGCACTGAGCTTAATGCTTTGGCCCCTGTACAAGGTAATTTTTTTCTTATCCAATTTAATCTTGGGGTATTTTACCTTGACCTTGCAGCTTGCTTTGCTACCATCGACAGTTGCGGTTATAGTACTTTTACCGGGCTTTATAGCAATCACCATACCCTTATCATCAACTGTGGCAATGCTTTTATGACTGCTCCTCCAAATGATAGGAGAATTAGTAGATGACGTGGCAGATAGTGAAAAACCCTCGCCTCGTTCAATAGATATGGTAGTGTTACTGATTGATACTTCTGTTTTTCTCACCGTAACCTTGCAAGAGGCCTCGCCGCCACTTACTTTGGCTGTTATTCTAGTAGTCCCTGCTTTTTTGGCGGTGACCTTCCCATAGGTATTGACGGAAGCTATTCGCGAGCTGCTACTTGTCCACTTTGGAAGCTTACCGTTAGTAGCTATGGCAATAATATAGAATGTGTCTCCTATATTAACTGTTTTCTTATAGGATGATAAAAATACTAGGGAGAAGGAATTAGATGCTTCTGCATATTTTGTGTGCTCTGTGAATGTAAGAAATGGCAATATCATGCATAGTAAAACTGAGAGTAAGATTTTCTTAAAACGAGTCATAAGAATCCTCCATTCGATGAATGTGAGGAATAGATATAAGGATATTAGCATATGTCAAGATGTATGTAAATAAAATACAGAAAAAATGTATATTAATTATAAACATTTATAAGAAAAGTAAGCATTATATACAAAGCAAATCATAATATGCTATACTAAAAATGTCTTAGAAGATAAAACAGTGAAAAACAAATAGGAGGTTCTCATGGATAAACATCATGAAAATACTACATGTGGCTGTTCTGATTCAAGCTGTCATAGCCCACATGGTAATCATAACTCGTGTATAAATCTTGTCCCAATCTTTAATCATTTGGATGATAATCAGAAAGATGAGATTTTAGGGCTTATTAACTCATTAAAAGTAAAAAAGGATGAAATGATATACCGTGCAGGAGAGCTTTCTGATTCCTTATATATTGTTAGTAGCGGTAAAGTTAAAATTTATAGACTATCTGAATCTGGTAAGGAGCAGCTGGTACGTATACTAAGAGCTGGAGATTTCACAGGAGAGCTGGCACTATTTAGTGAAACCATTCATGAAGCATATGCAGAGGCAATGCTGGATACTTGGATGTGTACTATAAGACGTTCCGATTTACAGGAGCTTCTTATAAAATATCCATCCATTTCCTTAAAGCTGCTAAATGAATTTTCCAATCGCTTGGAGGTCTCAGAAAAGCAAACAGCTCGTTTTGCTACAGAAAAAGTGGAGACTAGGATTGCTCTTTTTCTTGCCGAACAGGTAGAGGGCCGTGATACATTGAGCTTTAAATTGCCTATGAGTCGCAAGGACCTTGCATCATATTTGGGGACTACTCCCGAAACTATCAGTCGTAAATTATTCGAGCTAGAAAATGCTGGTCTAATTATCCAAAAGCCGAGGAGTGAGATTGAGATAATAGACATAGAAGGATTGAAGTTAGTATAATTTATATAAACTGTAATAGCTGATAATAGCTTTGCGGGTATCCACAGATGGGGCATATATTAGGAGCGCATAAGCCACTCATAATATTACCGCAGCCAAGGCATTGCCATAAGCCCTCCTGAGGTTTACAGAATAGTTCATTTCTCTCTATCTCCCTTATCATATTATCAAAGGAATTATTATGGTTTAGCATAATATTAGCGATTCCGCTAAAAAGAGAAGCATATTCTGTGTATCCTTCCTCTATTGCTACCCTAGCATATTCCCTATATAGATTACTTTCTATTAGCGTGCTATCTCTGGCTTCGATAAGGTTCTGCGCTGTATCCGGTGTACCGGCATGTAAAATGCGGCGCAATCTTTCGGATATAAACAGCTCATTTCTTGATATTGTATCAAATAGCAGACTTATCTCTACAAGCTCTTCTTGGCGGGCTCTCCTTGCGAAAAGCTCGTATTCACCATTCGCGCGAAGCTCAATGTTATAAGCCGCTTCTATATTTCGAAAAGTTTCACTTTGCCTAAAATCCATATATTCACCACATATAAGAATAGCCTTGTTATAATATATGCTATGAACTTTTATCATATGCTGGATTATGGTTCATTGTGCAAAATATATAATATATGTAAGTTTATTGCAAAACCATGTAAAATAGAGTATCATAATAAATGTGTTTTAAATTGTAATTTGGGAGATTAGCATTATGAATTCAGACAAAGTTAAAAAAACCATCTTGGGTTTAAGTGTTATATTTGCAATGGCTTTATTTGTTTGCTTATACATAATTAACTTAAGTATGGAAGGAACGGATAGTAAAAATGAACAAGCACCGAAGACAGAGGCTGTTATGGCAACTCATAATAATTACCAGTTGAAAGAAAATAAAAATATCTATAACAGATATAAGCCCAGTGAATTCTCTGGAATATATATAAATGTATTTTCAACCAAAGATGAGGACGGAAAAGCATATGATTTTTCCGACTTTGATTTAATTGCTGAGTGGAAAAAGGATTTTAATCCTCTGCTCAACGCTAATGTACAATTTGCTAACAGAGATAGGCAGCCCAAAGGATATCCGATGAACATACCTAATGCTTCAATAAGAGTCAGGGGTAATCCCGGTGCTTCTTTAAAATCCTATCGAATTAAATTTATGGAAGGTATAGAAGGCTTTAACGGGCAATCATCATTAAATCTTAATAAACATCTGAATGATCCTAGCCGTATTGCCAATAAACTAGCCCACGATTTGATTATTAACCTCGAGAATATATCAGGTTTTCGTACCAACTTCCTTGAGGTATTTATAAAGGATGATTCTATTAAGGAGGTGGAAACCGATTTTCAATCATATGGTTTATTTACTCATATAGAACAGCCTAATAAAGCTTATTTAAAATCCCGAGGATTGGACGAGAATGGTAATATATATAGGGCGGAGGACTTTTACTTTCAGCTTGCACCACAGCTAATGAATGTGGATGATGAAGATTATGATAAGCAATCCTTTGAGTCTGTCTTATCCATAAGAGAGGGAAAGGACCATTCAAAGCTAATAAAGATGCTTAAGGACATAAATGATGAAAGCAAGGATTTTGAAAAGGTTTTCCATACATATTTTAATGAAGACAATTATCTAACCTGGCTTTCTACAAATATTCTTCTAGGAAATGCAGATGCCATGTCTGAAGGTTTTCTGATGTATAACCCAAGTAACTCGTCGGTATTTTTTCTTCTACCTTGGGACTTTGATTGTATATTTAATTGGATGTATGAAGAAAACGACATGTCGAATATATATGATAGTTTAAATAATGTAATTTTACATAGAAAATATCTACAACAGGATGGAAATATTGAGAAATTAAAAGAGAGAATAGAAGAGCTGAAGAATAATGCGTTTTCACCAGACAAGGTCAAATCCTTAATAAAGCTTTACAAGCCTATATTATTGGAGATGATGAACCAATACCCAGATAATATTCTTTCCTCCATTTCATTAGAAGAGCAGATGGCTTATCTGGGACAAATTGATGAAAGAATTCTTATCAATTATTATGGATTCATGGAGCAATATGATTTGAAATAATCATTATTTATAAATAGGAGATGACTGATGGAATATAAAGGACATAAGCTTCGTCATGAGTATAAGTTCTATATTAATAACTATGTCTATCACGAGCTAAGAGAGCGCTTTCGACATGTGCTTTTAGCAGATTGTCATATGAGGGATGAGAAAGGATACCTGATAAGCAGTCTATATTTTGATGATATACATCATTCGGCTATGAATAATAAGATAAATGGTACTGCCTTCAGGGAAAAGTATAGGATAAGGCTATATAATAGTAGTGAACAAGTAATAAAGTTGGAGTGTAAGAGTAAATTCAACCAGTATATTGCAAAGCAGTGGGTATACATAAGCAGAGAGGAATATGATAGTATCCTAAGCGGAGACTATGAGTTTCTGATTTCCAAGCCAGATGAGGTCTGCAGAAAACTATATGCGAATCATAAAACTAAATTGATGAGACCGGTAACAGTTGTGGAATATCTGAGGGAGGCCTATGTTCATCCAAATGGCAATGTAAGGATAACCTTTGATAAAAACCTGTCTGCTTCAATCGGAGATCCGGATATCTTTCACAGGGATTATGAAACTATTCAGGTTCCTATGGATGGGATGATTATGGAAGTGAAATATGATGATTATATTCCTGATTATATATGGAAGATAATTCAGACAGATCGTATGGTTAAATGTGCAATATCAAAATATGTTATGTGTAGAGATATCAATAGAAAGGTGAGAATAGTATGACAACATTTTCAGATATTTTTAAAAAGAGCTTCTTAAATGACGCTTCCATGGATTTGAATTTTTTGAATGTTATTATGTCACTGCTGGCTGCATATGTCTGCGGTATGATTATTTACTTTGTGTATAAGAAATTTTATAAGGGAGTTTTATATAGCCATAATTTTAATATATTACTAGTGATGGTTAGTATGATTACAGCATTCATCGTGCTGACAATCAGTTCAAATATTGTGCTGTCCTTGGGTATGGTTGGCGCCCTGTCTATCGTGCGTTTTCGTACTGCAGTTAAGGACCCACTGGATATAGGTTTTTTGTTCTTCGCAATCTCTATAGGTATAACCTGTGGAGCAAGCCTATATCTAATGTCTTTTGTCTGTACAATATTAATATCCCTGATATACATATTAATGGTGAAGGTTAAGACAGATACCCATGTCTATCTGTTGATAGTAAAGTATGAGGAGAGCGCTGGTAGGAATGTGTTTGAGGTATTATCGGAAATGAAATATGCTTTGAAGAATAAAACCATGTTTAGAGATATTATTGAATTAACCATTGAAATGAAATTAAAATCAGATAATACTGAATTTGTGTCGGAGATATCAAAAATAGAAGGCGTACAAAGTACAGCACTTATTAATTATACTGGTGATTTTGCAGAATAATCAAACTAATATATACCGTTTCGTGATTTGTGTTGCTTAATTGCATCCGAAGGAGACATTCCACTATGCTTTTTAAAAATCCTACTGAAATAAAATACATCGGTAAAACCGCAGGCATCAGAAATTTCGTGTATTTTATACTCGCCGCTGAAAAGCATTTCTTCTGCTCTGTTCATACGTACTAGAGTAAGGAAGTTTTTAAAGGACATTCCAGTTTCCTTTTTAAATAGGGTACCAAAATACATATTACTTAGGTTGATCATATTAGCCATTCTCTGTACGGTCAATGGCTCTTTATAATGATTAGATATATAGTGCAGAACCTTCTTTACCCTTGTATCAACTATACTAGTGTCTTTCTGGAATATTAATATCTGAAAAAGGCGCTGCAATATCATTAGATATAGACCCCTGGCTCTTAAAATATAGCCAGGGTCTTTTAATGTCCATACAGTGCTAAGATTATTATATAAGGACAATAAATCCTTATGTAATCCAATATTGCATATTAAGGGAAGAGGAATGGCTATATCCTCTCCATTAATATTTCGTACTTTTCCGTTGATAGAATAGCATTCCACTAAAGCGTCCGGATTGGTTGTTGCCGAACGAGTACTTCCATATGGAATACATAGAAGATCCCCTGCCGATGCGGTATATTTTACTCCGTTAATAATATACTCGGCTTGTCCGCTAATTATATAAGAGATATCAACGAAATCCATTACCATTTCTTCTATTTCCCAATTAACAGTGCAGATTCGATGATTATAATAGTCAACAGTAACAACAATATTATTTAAGAATTCATTATCCATATAAACCTCTCTTAATAATAGCCAAAAGCAACAATGAGCTACATTATGCTATATATATAATTGATATTATATCTTTAATTATATTCTTAGTTTATCGTTATTTTTTGGAGATGTCAATTACTATAAAATTGATAGTTTTATATAAAGTCATCCATGATTTTTACATGTTTTCAATAGTTTGACCATGTCTATTTATTTCTATCATTGTTATAATGTATTAAGTTTAGTGAATAGGCTATGGTATATTTGTGAAACATATGTAATTTTGTATTCTAAACATATTTTTGATTATAATATGCCTATGGTGCAGATACTTATAATAATACAAGTATTTTGCTAAAAAATAACAAGGGGGATTAGTATGAAAGAAAAACGATCCACGCGAAAGACTTACCTTTATTTAAAGAGGACGTGGACCCTTTATTTGATGTTGTTATTGCCGGTGGCATTCGCCTTGATTTTCCGATATTTGCCTATGACTAATATCTCAATGGCATTTAAGGAATACAACATGTTTAAGGGAGTATGGGCGTCAGATTGGTCGGATCCTATTTTTAAGTGGTTCCAGAAGGCGTTTCATACAAAGGACTTTTGGCTGGCTCTACGCAACACATTGATGTTAAATGGATTAGACTTATTATTTGGGTTCCCATTACCCATTATTCTAGCTATTCTTTTGAACGAGCTTGCTTTCAAACGCTATAAGAAAATTACCCAGACTATAGTTTATCTGCCTCACTTTTTATCATGGATTATTATAAGCGGTATTGCTAAGCAATTACTTGCACCTCGTACAGGTGTTGTTAATATACTGCTTGGCAGAGCCGGTGCTGCTCCTATAGACTTCTTGCAGGAAAGTGGTTTATATGTAGCCACCTATATTGCCCTAGGGTTATGGAAGGAAATGGGCTGGAATACGATTATTTATCTTGCTGCAATTACAGGTATTAATCCGGAATTGTACGAAGCAGCGGAGGTGGATGGAGCTTCTCGTCTTCGAAAGATTTGGCATATTACTTTACCAGGTATTCGTTCCACGATTATAGTCTTGTTAATTATGAATATGGGACGTATCTTAGGAAGTGAGTTCGATCGTCCATATGCTATGCAAAACGGATTAGTTATGAATGTGGCTGATGTATTAAGTACTTATGTATATCGTGTAGGTATTAGAGGCTTCCAGTTTTCCCTTACAGCTGCGGTTGGCTTGTTCCAGTCCATAATCTGTGTAGTGTTCCTATTTGCTGCAAATGCGATTGCCAAGCGGTTTGGCGAACGCGGAATATGGTAGGGGGGTATCGGACGAATGGTTAAATCAAAAAAAAGAAAATTTGATGATATGATTATTGCAATAGTGTGTTTTCTGTTTATTTTACTTTGCTTGATGCCAATGGTTAATATTTTTGCTAGATCATTAAGCTCTGCACAAGCAATGATTAATAATAGGGTTTCCTTCTGGCCTGTCGAATTTACTTGGGAATCTTACTTTTATGTACTACAGGACAATGCTTTTGTTCGCTCCTTATGGTGGACAGCATTTTTAACACTGATATGTACGGTAATATCACTTACGATAACAGTATTAGCATCATATCCTTTAATTTATGATAATCTTAAGGGAAGAAAATTCTATAATGGTATGATGCTGTTAACGATGTATTTCAGCGCAGGAACAATTCCGAACTACTTATTGATGAAGCAACTGAATTTACTGGATAATCCTTTAGTGTTGATTATACCTAACTGCTTATCCATCTTTAATATGATTATACTGCGAAGCTTTTTCTATACTGTTCCAGATAGTTTACGAGAATCAGCAGAGGTAGAAGGTGCAGGCCCGATAAATGTTCTTATACGAATTTATCTGCCACTATCTAAACCAGTTATGGCAACACTAGCATTATTCTATGCAGTAGGAAGATGGAATGGTTTCTCTGATGCCTTGATGTATATATCAAATCCAAAATATGCACCGATACAGTTTAAGCTATATCAGATTATTAACAATAGATCCGCGATTGAGACTGCACAACAGGAGGGCTTTTCATCTCCGGCAGCCAGTGAGGGATTAAAGGCGGCCTCAGTTATGTTTGCAACAGTTCCTATTCTGCTTATCTATCCTTGGTTACAGCGTTATTTCATAGCCGGTGTTACCCTGGGAGCAATTAAGGAATAGTATCAATTCGGATCTAGTAACTTAAGGTAGATTTCAACGATATGTGTATTGCATACACTATATGCAATAACATTCGTTGTTATTTATAAAAAAATATATAGGAGGATGTGAAATGAAAAAGAAATTGTTGTCAATCCTGCTCGTCGTCATGTTAGTTGTCAGCGTTTTGGGGGGTTGTGGTACTAAAGACGGTGATGATAAGAAAGATCCAGGAAAAGATGCAACAAAGACTCCCACACAGGCACCTGATAATCAGGATGAAGATGATAAGGATGATGTACCTGTAGTTGACGAGAAAGCCGAGTATAGCGAGATTACTGTCGAAATCTTTGATCGCGGTACAGACGGTGGAAAAACTGACCCTACTAATAACTTTTATACTGATTGGATTAAAGCTAA